>JAIRKP010000005.1 GCA_031260085.1 Holosporales bacterium
ATTTAATATTTTCTTAACTTTCCTTGTTTATTATAAATCATAGAAGGATATCAATACGGAGATATTAATATGAATTTTGTTTATAAGTCGTTGATAATTGCTATGCTAGCTGTTTCGACGAGTTTTGCTGGAGATAATGCAACACCTGCGGCATCGCCAGCTAATCCTGCTTCTCAAAATAGTGTACCATTGACGAACGAAGATACGGCAAAAATAATAAAGGCATTTGAAATCGTTGCAGGTGCACAACTAGAAACTGTGGCTAAAGCGAACAAAGATCTTGAATTTATTACGGCAAATTTTTGCGTGGTATTGATTGATGGACTCCCTTATGTATTTAGAACTACTGATGTCACCAATCCGCTATGCAAAAAACTTCCTATAAATCCTGTGTTGGCGTTAGATCCTTATCAAGTTAAGTTTTTTTGCGCGCTATTCGCTGCTTCTAGGGGGTAGAGTAAGTATATATAAAAATATTTTTATTGACGGACATTAGATAATTTGGTAGATATATTCGGTTGACTATTTTAAAAATTAAAAAACGATGGAAAAAATACCAATGACATTAAAGGGATATCAAAATCTTCAGGAGGAAATTAGATATCTAAAATATGTTGAAAGACCGCAAATAATTGAAGCTATTGCCGCAGCTCGAGCACTTGGTGATTTATCGGAGAATGCAGAATATCATGCCGCTAAAGATAGACAAGGTTTCGTTGAAGCTAAGATATTAGATCTTGAAGAAAAGATCAGCAGAGCAGAGGTTATAGATTCGTCTAAAATAAAATCAGAAAGTATAAAATTTGGAGCAACTATAGAACTAGAAGATAGAGATGTTGAAAACGTTTCTAAATTTCAAATAGTTGGAAGCGATGAAGCTGACATTAAAAGTGGATTATTGCCCATAACTTCTCCACTTGCGAGAGCCCTCATTGGAAAAAAAGAAGGAGACTCTATAGAAGTCAAAACCCCAAATGGTCTAAAATATTACGAAATAGTGAGAGTTTCTTATATATAACGTAACGAAATATTAATCTTTATTTGATAATATAATTAAAGATGGAATTTTTGAAGTAATCCGAATATGAATAAAAAAATAGTGATAAATCTATTTGTCGGAATTGCCTTGGTTTTGCTGCTGGTTTCGATATTTGTATTTGGAGACAAAATAAGCCCTGACAATGTTGGAGAGGCATACGCCTGGGAGCAATTTACAAAAGCAATTTTGATCGTACTTATCGCAATTGTAATAATACGATTGATTTTGCTAGCTCTGATAAGACCTATCGAAGAAAAGCGAGGGATGAAAATCTCTGGCTTGTTCAAAGATGCGATCGCTGTTGTTATATTGAGCATTGGAGCAGTTGTTATAATTCGCAATATATATGGCGAATCCGTTTTTGGCATGCTTTCTGTTATGGCAGGATCTGGGGTCGTTATTGGTATTGCTGCTAAAAATTTCCTGGAAGAAGTTATTGCCGGAATAATAATTGATTTTCAAAATGACTTCAGAGTTGGAGATTGGGTAAAGTTCCCCGATGGCTCAATTGCTCAAATAATAAAAACAAAAATAACGAGCGTGAGTTTGATAACGGCTGACGAAACATTGTTGCACGTGAGCAACACAACATTCACTAACCAGCCGATGATCAATCTAAACAAACCTCAAACGGCATTTTATTCAAGCCTCAATGTTGTTTTGGATCACGATGTTCCTATAGAGAGAGCTCGAAGAATATTGTATGCCGCCAGTTGCAGCGCTGAGGGTGTTTATGAGCAGACCGTATTAGTCGTGGCAGAAGGTGTCCAACAGATTGGCATTCTATTCGGAATATACTTCAAAATTCCTAATCAAGATGTTTGGTTAGAAGTTAAACATCAGGTAATCAGTTCGATAATTAAGGCTCTCCATGAGCATAAGTTGAAAGTATGCGAAATATCAGGGCAATTTAAAATTCAAAATATAGACCATGCCTCGCTTGGTACTCATTATGATAAACTAAAAGTCCCAGAGGTCACGAGCGAATCAACTACCTTAAAACTTTCGGGGCTTTTAAAAGACTGCAGCGAATCCCTGCAAAAACACTTTGCTAACAGAATGGAAAAGATAATCTTTAAAAGCGGAGAAGTTATCGTTTCTCAAGGAGAAGAGGGCGATACCATGTTTATAATAGCTGAAGGGATAGTTGATGTCATAGTATCTGTGAGCGCTGTTGATTCAGACGGTCAATTGCTCGAGGCGAAGCAAAGCGTGGCTAATCTCGTTGATGGGGATTATTTCGGCGAGATGTCTTTATTGTGCGGAGAAAAAAGAAACGCAACAGTAATAGCAAAAACAGACGTCGTCGTCTATATGGTTCGCCGAGGAACTGTAAAATCATTCGTGCAAGAGTATCCTGATTTCGCTAGAAAATTGAGTGTATCAATAATCGAGAGGAAAGCGGAAAATGAGGCAATGAGATCAAATGCCATAGATCAAATGACCGTCGATAAAAAAAATGAAACAGTCTCGCAATTCATGGCTGCGTTTAAGAATTTTCTTGGGGTTTAATAAATAGAATAAACATAAATGTTGTGCAAAATTTACTTCCGTCCCTTGGGATAGGGTTAAAGCCCTCGCCTTAGAGCTATAATATAACACAATATCATGTAATATTCTGTACTAAATACAGATATAGAGTACTTGTTGGAGAGATAGCTAATAGATGTAGGGATTTGATAAATAAGATTATTCAGTATATAAAGGGAAAGAGCAGTAGGAAGTTACAACAGGAATATGAAAGTATAAGGGAAAGGTATTGGGGACAACATCTATGGGCAAGAGGATACTTTGCTAGTAACAACTGGATTTGTTAATACACTTGACGTTCAGAGATATATAGAACAGCAAGAAGAACATCATAGAACAGAAAATTTTAGTATATCTGAACTCTAATATTCATATGTTTAATCTGCTTTGTAAGCGTTAGTTGGTACTCTTGGATTGAGCTCGGAGGGAATCCATTAAAAATTAAACCTCTTTCGAAACTCACATACAAATTACAACATTAGCCTTCTTTGTGCAAACTTTTCTAAAGCGGAAGAAGTTTATTAGACTTCTTTCAAAACCTGAAAAAATAGAGTAATAATCCCAATTATGAATTAGGAATATAAGGGTAAATAGAACAAGTAATAACATTCTTATAATAGATCTATACAGACTATAGGCGCGAGTATGGTATAATTTATAATACCATACTCGCGCCCCGGAGGGCCGAAAAGGATATTTGTTATAACTCTTCATAATCTACTCATGGCTGCGTTTAAGAATTTTCTTGGGGTTTAATAAAGCGTTTTATGTAAAAATAGCTTGTGATTATAATTAATACAATTGCTATATTGCTTAAAATTAATTGAATTATAGATGAAGGAGAAGTGATGGAGATAATAAATAAAATAAACATAAATGTTGTGCAAAATTTACTTAAAAATATCGGAGATAGTTTTTTGTTAAATCCATTTACCATAGAAAAAAGACCTCCTAAAACAAGAATTATGTCTCGGACTGTCAGAATACACGAAAGAGCCAACATCTGAGCTGTGTGACATTTATATAGATATACTCCCCAACAAGCCGTGTTTAAAAATATTTTATCGGCCAAAGGGTCTAATATTTCTCCAAATTTTGAAGATACTTTAAATTTTCTCGCAAGATATCCATCTAGAAAATCTGTAATTCCGATTATGAGAATTATAACAAGCAAAATTTCATTTTGCGATTTATTTTGCAATAAGGCAAAAAAAACGGGAGAAAGCAACAGCCTAAAAAAACTTAACGCATTGGGAACATGCTGTTTTATTTTTATAGGCTTCTCCATTTATTTTACCCGACAAGTTCGATATCACTAAAGAAGAAGTTTATTTCGCTCACCGCAGTTTCTTTCGCATCGGAGCCATGAACCGAATTTTGATCAACTGAAATCGCAAATCTATTTCTTATAGTCCCAACTTCCGCATTTATAGGATTCGTCGCGCCCATAAGCTTTCTGTAATCCAGGATCGCATTCTCTTTTTCCAAAACTTGAACAATAACCGGAGCTGAGCTTAAAAACTTGCATAGATCTTCATAAAATGGCTTATCGCTATGCACTTCATAAAATTTCTTAGCCTGCTCAAAAGTGAGTTTCAACATTTTCTGCGCTATTATCGCAAAACCAGCCGCTTCAATCATACTGTTGATATCGCCCGTTATATTGCGCTGTGTAGCATCTGGCTTAATTATCGATAACGTTCTTTCTGTCATTTATCATCCAAATCTATGTCCTGATAATTTATATTACAAAAACACTCATCCGAGTCAAGTAGAAAGATTAAAAAATCTTGTTAAAAATTATTCTAAAAAGAATTTAAAAGAGCTATGATGAAGTTAAAACCAAGCAAAGCTTCATTTTTAAAGAAACTAATTTACTGGATTACCAATTCAAATGCTTACGGAATTGTGTATGAAAAAAAACTTATATTCATAACACACTTGATCAATTGGCTAAACAATTAGGTTACTCAAGAAAGACTATTCAAAGGAATGATCTCCATTTACACCAACTAGGTATTCTAGATATTAAAAAAAGAGAGGTAACTAAGTCTCATCTATACCACATCGATATTGATAAATTAGAACTCTACGTTGGAGTCAGGATGGTAGCATGTATATAAGGAACAACAATAACAAATATAAATCATATAAATCAGGAAATTTTGAAAAAGAAGAAAAATTGACTGACCTCTGCTTAGGAGACTCCCTTGTTGACCCAAAGAGAATCTCTGAACCAGCAAAAAAGCCGCCAACAGAAAACCAAAACTCCCCAACGAGGGTTCAAACCAAATATGACAACATCGTTCTGGATTGTACACAAGCCATTGCGGAAGAATTCCACCCTGATAAATATCCACACATGCGGGTTTTCTTGACTCAACAGCTAGCAAGATTTATACATGCGGCAATTAAATTTAAGTTTAACTACTCTCTAGAAGCGTTTAGAAGATATTTACAACAAGTAAAAGCAAGTA
>JAIRKP010000057.1 GCA_031260085.1 Holosporales bacterium
CATAATCGCGCCCCCGGGCCCAAGCAAAGAAAATTTTTTGCTTGGGCAACATACATGCGATATTAAATTAACGTATAGTCTGTCAAGGAGGAGAACGAAGTGATCCTTGACAGACTAAGGGCGCGAGTATGGTATAATTATAATACCATATTCGCGCCTTGTGTGTGCCTTAAATGACGTTAGTCTTTTCAAGCACGCCAACACATTAGCATGTGCAGAAGGAATTGACATTGACAGATGTGGAGATTCCCACTAATGTAGCAACAAAGCTCATTTCCAAACTCTTGCTGTATATTATCCACTTTTGTTACAACGTACTGTATATACCTCCCTTCTAATGATCAGGTTCTTTAAATGCACTACAACACAGCCTGTTTCTGTTGACAGCAGCCAGACTTTGACTTAATTGCTCTTTTTGGTATAAAAACCTCTTTAGTCGTACTCTCCTCCCTTTGGGATCCAATACTTACACTCTTTTTTCTCTCTCTTTACCATACCAAGTACATAATATGACGTACCTTCAGTTGGCGGTCCCTAGCCGAATTTGTCGTTTCCTTATTCAAATGAAATGGTATAATGTTTTATGATTGGTTAAGTTTGCATTGTGTATGTCTGTAATTGTGCGTTTTGCTCCGAGCCCTACGGGGTATCTCCACATTGGGAATGCTCGCATTGCTATTATTAATTATTTATTTTGCAGAAAACTACAAGGTCGCTTTGTTTTAAGAATCGATGACACAGATATAACACGTTCTAAAAAAGAATACGAAGAGGCTATCTTAAAAGACTTAAAATGGCTTGGAATATATCACGATTCATTTTTTCGCCAATCTGAAAGATTGAGTCGATATAAACAAGTTATGGATCAGTTGATTCAAAAAGGTATCTTATACAAATGCTACGAATCTCCTGAAGAATTAGAGTTTAAGAGAAAAAAAGCAATTTCCAAAGGAAAACCGCCGGTCTATGATAGAGCATCTTTGCAACTTTCAGAAGCTGAGAAAAAATCTTTAGAAGATAGCAATGCTCCTTTTTACTGGCGATTTAAGCTCCCTAGCAAAGTTGTTTCTTGGAATGATATTGTTTTGGGAGAAATCAATTATGATTTAACTAACATAAGCGATCCAGTAGTTTCAAAATCTGATGGAACTTTTCTTTATACGTTCTCCTCTGTTGTTGATGACTTTGATTCTAAAATTACTCATATCATAAGAGGGCAGGACCACGTGACAAACACAGCTGCCCAAATAGCTATGTTTGATGAAATATCCGATTGTAAATATCAAGTTGAATTTGCTCATCTTTCATTGTTAGTCAACAAAGACGGATCTCAATTTTCAAAAAGAATTGGTAGCTTAAATTTGCAAAACATAAAAGATATGGGAGTTGATCCGATGGCTATTAATAATCTATTAGCAACGCTTGGCTCAGCTCTTGATACTGTTCCATTACAAACACTTGAAAAATTAATAGAGTATTTTGATATAACTAAATTTAGCTCAAATTCGCCTAAATTTGATTTAGAGTCTATATTAAAGTTAAACAAAAAAGTACTGCATAATAAAACATTTTCAGATTTTGAAAAAATTCTTGGAAGTAATTTTATAAAATCGCAAGAAGCTTTCGATTTAATCCATGAACACACCGCTTCATATAACGATTATCCTAAATGGAACGAGATATTATCTGATAACTTCCAATCCAAGTTGACTTTTTCTAATGAAGAGAAAGATATATTAACCCACGCCATAGATCTTTTATCTAATATTCATTTATTAACTATAGAAACCGGAAATCAATTTCTAACAGATTTATCTAATTTAACTTCCGCCACTGGGAAGGTATTATACATGCCAATACGAAAGGCAATCACAGGAGAACGCCATGGCCCCAATCTTATTGATCTTCTTCTTCACCTCGGGAAAGATGAGTTGTTAAGACGACTTAAGGCTGCCGTATAATTATGAAAAATCACTTAGATGTATTTTTCTCGAGTTTACAAAGAATGTCGAATTGGGCAAGCCAGCATTCTTTATGGCCGTTTTCTTTCGGCATTTCTTGTTGCGCTATAGAAATGATGCACGCAGCCGCTAGCCGAATAGATCTTGACAGATATGGATGTTTATTTAGGCCCAGCCCAAAACAATCGGATCTTATGATTATAGCCGGAAGTATTACCAAAAAGATGGCGGATCAGATAATAAATTTATATAACCAAATGCTATCTCCTAAATACGTCATTGCAATGGGAAGCTGCGCTATTTCGGGTGGCCTTTACGATCAGTCGTATTCAATTGTTAATGGAACCTCCAACCTGATCCCAGTAGATGTTATTGTTCCCGGATGTCCTCCTGCTCCTGAAGATTTAGCAGCAGCTATATTAACTTTGCAAAAGAAAATATGGACAACTCGAATATAATCTCAGTTTTGTGTAAGAGAGAACCTTATGCTCTCTTGCTCCTCGAATGCCAGATACCACTAAGTAACGCGGTTTCGCATTGCATAGGCCTAAAACCCTGTATTCTTTGCGAATCCTGGAGCGTAGAATTTTCCTTACACGAAATTGAGGTTAATCAGGAATAGTTTATCTATCCGAGGTTATTCTCTTGTTATGCGAAATATGTGTGAATTTTCTTATGAAAATTGTTTAAAAATTATTGCAATTAATCCTCATGCAATATATATTGCAATTAGAGTTATTCTTTGGAAAGGTGCGTTATGAGCTTCGCAAAATTAGTGTCGCTAGCTCTTGCTTTATT
>JAIRKP010000098.1 GCA_031260085.1 Holosporales bacterium
TCCTCCTAGACAGACAATACGTTAATGATTCGCGGTTTTCCTGAAATGATATCTGTCATAACCCTCCCTCATCTACTTCTGGCTCATGGAGCAGCATCTCGGGAAAGATGAGGAAATAAGAAGATCTAATCGCTACTCAAATAGCAAAGATTACGTTATGCCCTATAGAGGAGTCGTTTACTATAAAACCGAGAGAAGATGATGAAAGGAAAAGCCATTTGTCAAAACGAGCAAACCACGCCTAAATTCCTTGATCCCGTGGTAACACTGAGCCCACTGGATTTCCGTGTGCATTACGCACCATAGGGATTTTTGCACTAAAGCCTTCCCTGCTGCAGGCCTATCTTCTCTTATTGTCCTTCAAACAGAGGTATTTGGAATCACTGTATTGCATAAATTTAGACAGGTTCTCCAACACCCCAAGTTGTACCCAACGCCAAGTATAGTTTATGGATTGTGTAGCGAAATGTAATGCACTACCTCAACAACCTTTCGAGTTGAATTTTCGTCTCTTAAGTGAATTTTGTGATGTTTTTCAGGAAGCCGTAGATTGTTTACCATGACTTTTCTGCGATGAGCTATTACATTCCCAAATATCAGAATTCACTCATGGAGCCTAGATATATAATACTACTTCGTATGAGAGAAACCGCTTATAGCCGGATGGTTGTGTATTCTTTTATTTTTTGTTTTTGTATTTTTGTTAAACGGAATACAGTCATTAGATCATTATAAGAAAATAGTAAAAACAATTTATACTCTAAAGAAACATTATGCTGCGATTTTGATAATAATTCAATATTCATTTCATTGAAAATATTAGCAAGAATTGCTGAATTTTTTATATTTTTTAAAATCGGTATTGCATATTTTGACTCTAGAATTTGAAATAATTCTTTCTGTATACGTTCTATTGAAAGCAATTGCAGTGATATAGGGAACTTTTTTATTATACTCTCATATCGATCTTCTAAATCTCCATATTTTGCGCAAAATCTATAGTATCTAAGTATTCTCAAATAATCTTCAGATATTCTTTTTTCAGGATTGCCAATGAATTTTATTTTTCTGTTACATAAATCTTGTATTCCGTTAAAATAATCAAATACCTCTCCCGACTTTGAAACGTATATAGCATTTATTGTAAAATCTCTGCGTTTGGCGTCTTCATGAAACGAAGAAACCACACTGCAAATACAATGACGCCCAAAGCATTGGTCGTCTTTTCTCAAGGAAGTTAATTCAAATTTGATATTATTTATTACAACTGTAATTGAATTATATTTTATTCCTGTTAAAATACATTTAATATTTTCTTTTTTTAATATATTAATTACTTTCGATATTTCAGAATTAATTGCTAAGTCAAAATCTAAAGATTTTTCACCCAAAATCGCATCCCTAACGCATCCGCCGACGAATGCTGCGTCCAATTTATTTTTCTCGAAAATATCAAAAAGATATTGAGTTTCTTCGAGTTTTAAAAAATAAAAATCACATACCAATATGAATACCTAGCGCTGCTTTTTGTTTTTCGATTAGCTCTGCTCTTGCTTTTTTTGCATAGTTTAATAAATGAGAGAATTCATCTTCCGAAAACGGTCTTTGTTCTCCGCACAATTGGATTTCGATTAGTTTTTCGTCTGACATAACAAAATTAGCATCAACTTCAGCTCTGGAGTCTTCAGCATAATCTAAATCCAATAAAATCGTACGATCGACTATGCCGCAAGAAATAGCGACTACTGGCCTTGTTATTGGTATATTATCAATTTTTTTTTTCTTTAACAACTTTAGACATGCAAGATAAAGCGCGACATAGGCGCCTGTTATGCTAGCCGTTCTTGTCCCGCCGTCTGCTTGAATAACATCGCAATCTATTTTTATCTGTCTTTCGCCGAGCATTTCAAGGTCTAAAACAGATCTTAAAGAGCGACCTATTAATCTTTGAATTTCTTGAGTTCTCCCAGATTGTTTGCCTTTGGCAGCTTCTCTATCGATTCTGTCTGAGCAAGAACACGGGAGCATTCCGTATTCGGCCGTAATCCACCCTGTTCTAGTGTTTTTTAAAAAAATGGGAACTTTTTCTTCAATGGTGGCTGCGCAGATTACTTGAGTATTTCCAAATTTCACAAAACAAGATCCATCTCCATGTTTGTAGTAATTTGGCACTATAGCGATCGTCCGAAGCTCATCATTTGCCCTGCCTAATTGTCGTTTCATAAAAATCGTATTTGAAAGCATATAATAACAAATTAGCATTTTGTTTGAAAATCTCCAATATAAAACCATAGTCTCAGGATTTATTGCGTCCGGAGCGGGAGTATGGGCAAATACTTATACCATACTCTCGCCAATAGTCTGTCAAGGGCTACTTGGTTCTTCTCCTTGATAGAGTATATATGGTTTATTATAGAGTATTAAGGCTATGCTCAGATATCCAATTGGAGTCACAAAAAAGCAGGTGCTTTTCTATGACTACCCGGAGACGCGATTATCCGAAGTTCCTTCGGGCAAAATCGAAGATTTTGCGATAAATCATAGATTTATCATAATCGCGTCTTCGAGCGTATGAAAAAGATACATCTTTTTCATACGCTCCCTTGCCCAGAGAGTAGAGTATGGCACATGAAAGAAAAGGATAGGCACGGAGCATAGCAAAGTACAAAAAAACCTTAAATTTTTTTCAATCTGTAACGAAAGTAGCTAATAAAATTCTTTGGGAAAGGGCGCGAGGTATAGAACAGATTATGAAGAGTTATGAAAGATATCCAATTTGGTCATAAAAGCAACCGCTTTTCACATCCTCGGAACGCCCAGCATAAGTGAATTATACCTGACTCTTCATTGCCGCCGATTTCGAAGTAGTCTCTAATGAAGCTCAAGTGAAAGAGAGCCCATGCAAAGAAAACTCTGGACTTGGCCAGTATTATCGAAGTATGGGATTAACCTATACAGTCTGTCAAGGAGGAGAACGAAGTGATCCTTGACAGACTTAAGGCGCGAGTATGGTATAATTTATAATACCATACTCGCGCCCCGGAGGATCTGCGATTTGAAATTATTGAAAAAAGGGTATAGTATACAAAAAACTATAGACAATCTTAATGATATAAATGAATTTATTATTTGTGTGTGCATGTGGATACCTAATAGGTTCAATACCTTCCGGATTTTTATTGACAAAATTGACAAAAGGGATTGACTTAAGGAATTTTGGATCCAGCAGCACTGGGGCAACAAACGTTTTGCGAACAGGAGATAAAAAGTTAGCAATCATGACGCTATTCTTCGATGTCTTAAAAGGTTTTGCATTTTCTAGCGGTGTTTTAATCTTTTTTGATGAACTGACATTATATATATCTTCATTTTTTTGTTTAATAGGGCATGCTTACCCTATTTGGTTAAAATTTAAAGGAGGGAAGGGGGTGGCTACTGTTGCTGGTATATTTTTGTCTATATCTCCCGTGATTACTTTAATTTCTGCATTAATTTGGGGTATTGTTGCAAAATTTGGAAAAATTTCTTCAATAGCCTCACTCTCATTCTGTTTTACTTTTTCTTTAATTGCTGCAATTAAGTCTCTGAATGATCATTCTTTTGTTCGATTAACTTTGTTCTCAATATCTGTTTTTGTGTTTTTGTTATATACGCATCATAGCAATATAAAGAGGTTATTCTCACATGAGGAAAATAATTTTTATAACAAACTAAAAAATAATAAGGAAAAGTTATAATTTTTTTAAAATTTTAACAACAATTAACGAAATTTTAATTTTTTTCGTTTTAGTCTATAAGTATGGTATTGAGAATAGAAGTATCTTAACTTCTTTTATGAGGTTTAAGGAAACGTTATGGCCGAAAGCAGACAACACACTTTAGATAGAGTAAGAAAGCCGCGCGTTCATATAACATATGATGTTGAAATAGGCGATGCAATAGAAAAGAAGGAACTGCCTTTCGTTGTAGGTGTGCTAGCGGATCTCTCTGGGAATCCCGAAAATCCATTGCCAAATATGAAAAATAGAAAATTTGTTGAAATAGACAGAGATAATTTTATGGAAATTATGTCTGTTATAAATCCACGATTAATTGTCAGAGTTCAAAATAAATTATCTGATGAAAATCCAGAAATAAGTGTTGAGCTGTTGTTTGAAAATATGTCTGATTTTGAGCCTCAGAATATTGCTAAAAATATTCCAGTTTTGGCTAGTCTGTATCAAAAGCGAAATAATTTGAAAAATCTTATAACGAAAATGGATG
>JAIRKP010000054.1 GCA_031260085.1 Holosporales bacterium
CCGGAGATATCAGTGGGTTTTCAGGCGTAATTGATGTAGATGAATCATACTTTGGTGGAATCAGAAAAGGAAAGAAAGGGAAAGATGCAGCTGTATTCAATAATCAAAAGCAAGGGAAATCAGACAGTGTCATATACGCAGATTGTTTGGTTATGCTATGCATATCCAAACACGATTCTAATAGTGTATTTTTTGAATTGTGGAGGAAGAGATATTATGGGCATCACATATATTCCTATATTTAATCCGCTTTATAAGAGTTTTTTGGTACTCTCGGCTTTAGCTGAGATAACTTAAAAAAAATAATAATATTTGAAAAAAATAAGAGAAAATTTTTTATATAATCTTTAAACTATAATTAAGAAGAGAGTGTTTTATGAAATAATAGTGATCAGTCCGCAACAACTTATTTCTGGAATAAAAGAATACAGTCAAGACGTAGATGAATCACTAATAAAGAACGCATATATTTTTGCTTTAGAACACCATGGAACTCAAATACGAGATTCTGGAGATCCTTTCTTTTCACATCCTTTAGAAGTCGCCGAAATATTGATATCCCTAAAAATGGATCAACAGACCGTCATCGCTGGAATTTTGCATGATACGGTTGAAGACACTCCTGCTACAATAAAAACAATTGAGAAGCAATTTGGAAAAGAAATAGCAGACATAGTCGATGGCGTAACCAAATTATCTAAATTTGAAGGGGCAACATTAGCTCAAAAACAGGCTGAAAACTTCAAAAAATTACTTTTATCAGCAGCAGCAGATATCAGAATTTTAATAATAAAATTAGCTGACAGACTGCATAATATGCGAACCCTAAAATATAAAAGAAAAAAGTCAAAACGATATCACATTGCTAAAGAAACTATTGAAATATACGCTCCATTGGCAGAACGAGTCGGAATGTCTAGTATCAAAGATGAACTGCAAGATATTTCGTTTCAAGAACTATATCCTGATATTTATAGTTCCATTAAAGGAAGATTAAATCAATTATATGAATCATCCGTAGAAATAATATCACATATCACTTCAGAATTAGAAAGTATAGTAAAAGGGTTAGGAATAGATTGCTCCATAACTGGTCGGTTAAAAACTCCGTATTCTATTTGGCAGAAATTGAATATACGCAACATATCTTTTGAACAACTTTCAGATATTATGGCATTTAGACTAATAGTTGATTCTGTTCCTCAATGTTATCAATTATTGGGAGGAATACACAGAAAGTATATGGTTGTTCCGGGACGTTTTCGTGATTATATAAGCACTCCCAAAAACAATAGCTATCAATCCCTACACACAAGTATTATAGGCCCCCTCAACAAACGAATAGAAATCCAAATCCGAACAAAAGAAATGCACAAAGTTGCAGAATATGGCATTGCGGCTCATTGGAATTATAAAGATGGCGGAATATCTGATGAAAATAATAAGAATAGTAAATGGTTAAAAAATCTTGTTCAGATCTTAGAAAATACATCTGATATGGGAGAATTCCTGGAGGATTCTAAAGTAGAGATGTATACTGATTCTGTTTTTGCTATCACTCCTAAAGGCTTGATTATTTCGCTGCCTAAAGGGGCTTCCGCTTTAGATTTTGCTTATGCAATCCATTCAGATGTTGGGAATCATGCAGTTAGTGCTAAAATAAATGGCAAACCAATGCCTTTAAAAACAGTAATCCAAAATGGTGATCAAATTGAAATATTTACAGATCCCAGTCATGTTCCTAGCTCTTATTTAGAAAATTATGTAGTTACTATAAAAGCAAAATCTAGCATACGCAGGGCTATCCAGGGGATTGAAAAAGAAAAAATAGAAATAATAGGGAAGACTAATTTTTACGAGTTTTTCGAAAATCGTAATTTAGAGATATCGAAAAATGATATTAAATTTATTTTAAATACACTAGGATTTGAAAGAGAATCTATCTTTTTTTACTCATTAGGAAATGGGGCGTTGACATTAGGAGAGGTTGTCAGTGTCTACAATAAGCTAAAAAACAAGACAGATGAGGTATTTGCAGAAGATCTGAAAAATCCTGCTTCAAAACAAACTCTGGACATCGTCGGCATTCCAGAAACTCCAATCTTGCCAGTTAATTGTTGTTCTCCCGTGCCGGGAGATAAAATATCGGGTCTTTATTTTCCAGGTAAAGGAGTTGAAATACATATTGTTGGATGTAAAAACCTGCTCGAAAAAGAAGCTTCTTCTAAGTGTAAAGTAATAGATTTAAGCTGGACAACATCAGCGTTTGGCGGCTCAAAAAAGTATACGACAAAGCTCCTAATTACTATGATTAGCCAACCCGGGAATTTATCAAAAATAGCAGAAGTTATCGAGAAAAAAAACGCAACTATAGTTAATCTAAAACTCGGAGAAAAAATAGAAAATTTTGCACAACTTCAAATAGAAATTGAAGTAGCCGATTCTTATCAAGTTACTATGATCATAGCTGCCATACGAGACCTTGATTGTATCAGTCAAATTACTAGAGCATAGGCTAACGAAATTTGCCCAAGAAAAACCTTAGAAAAACCTTAAGGTTTCTTGGGCCCCACGCAGGCGCGAGTATGGTAAAATCATTATACCATACTCGCGCCAGTAGTCTGTCAAGGATCACTTCGCTCTCCTCCTTGACAGACATAAGCTAATCTGATTACTTCCATTCACTACCTACAGATAAAGAGCATAGAAGCAGATTATGAGGGGTTATGAAAAATATCCACGTGGGGCAGTCAAAAAATAAAATATTTTTGATTGCCCAGGAGTATCATCTATCTTTCGAAATTAATACATAATAAAGTAGATGTTAACGAATTATTAATATTTATCCGTTATTATAATAAAAACAGTTAATTTTAATTAGGAGAAAATTATGAAAACAATATCAATGGCAATAATCGCAGCGAGCTTTATGATGAACGGAATAGCTTTTGCAGGTATACTAAAACCAGATGTTGATCCAGAAGCGGCAATAAGTGCCATAGAGCA
>JAIRKP010000061.1 GCA_031260085.1 Holosporales bacterium
ATTAACAATAGCTAATGTCACGGCAAGTTCAAAAGCTGTAACGCTAAACAGCAATTAGGATTTAGGGGGCAAAATTCTATACCACAAAGACCGTTATCTACAATACGGCAGTACTCCGAAATCAGTTGCTGAGACCGTCAATCTGGAAGTTAGCGAGTATTTGGTTGGGGTATCCAACATCAGTAAGAGACCCGTTCGCAGCCGCGATTTTTTCATTTGGGCTCGCATTGGAAGCGGTAAGAAACCTTGACTCACTAACTGGGATAAACTCAAATGAGCCAGAATTAGCGCGGGCAATTGCAGATCTTGCCCAAGATTTACCTACCTGGATAGAATCAGAAGACGAAACTAACTCTTTAATGCAGACATAACAGCCGAGATTACTGACCCTCAACGTCGACAATTGGTAGACATCTTAAACGGTTTGGTTGTAAGCGCTACAGAATGTTATGCGGTACCTGGCGACAAACGCTATGAGCCAACTACGCCAATCGAAGGCCCTTTAATAGCCACGATAAAAGCAGTAGTTATTCTCCCAGATATCCGACACAAATTGAAGCAAACCATAAACAAGGTTCAGCTTTGGGTCCCTTGGAAGCATTAGTAGTGGATCTAAGTGAAGTTGATGGTGAATATATATACCCTATACTACCATTTGTCGTTTTTACAATTTACGAATTTGGAGGCATAGTTTATTACTTCTTTGCATCCAGAATTCATTACGGCTGATATTGTGAAAATTTCTAGTTTTGTTTGAGCTTTTAGTTTCTTCTTGATTCTTTCAATTTTGGTTTCTTCTGTAACATCTGACTTGTTTAACACAATAATTTCGGGTTTATCATAAATTATATTTCCATATAATTCGAGTTCTTTTCTGATGGTTATATAATTCGAAACTGGATCATCTTGCGAAGCATCGATAATATGCAGTATTACTGAACATCGTTCGACGTGAGCCAAAAATCTATCACCGAGGCCTTTCCCAAGGTGCGCATTTTCGATCAATCCGGGTATATCGGCTATGATGATTTCTTTATCATTAAAACTTACCATGCCGAGCTGAGGTGTTATAGTCGAAAACGGGTAGTCTTCGATTTTTGCTTTAAGGTTAGTCACCGCTGAGATAAACGTCGATTTTCCAGCGTTTGGCATGCCGACAATTGCAATATCTGCAATTAACTTCAGCTTCAACCAAATCCATTTTTCTTCGCCTTCAGTTCCCGGAGTCGTTTTTCGTGGAGATTGATTTGTTGAGCTTTTAAAAGCAGCATTCCCAGCGCCCCCCCTTCCTCCTTCTGCTAAAAGAACCACTTGACCTTCTTCTAACAAATCTGCTATCTCCGTGAATTTATCCTCATCTAAAATTTGAGTTCCTATCGGCACTTTTAAAATTATATCTGTTCCAGATTTTCCAGTTTTATTTTGCCCTTCGCCGTGATTACCTTTTTTTGCTTTAAAATGCTGTTTATATCTATAATCTATTAATGTGTTAACGTTATTTACAGCTAATGCATATATTGAGCCGCCATGCCCTCCTGAGCCTCCGTCAGGGCCTCCAAATTCTATAAACTTTTCCCTACGAAAGCTGAGACATCCATCTCCACCATCTCCTGCTTTTATATATATTTTAGCTTCATCTAAAAATCTCATAATTTAAACATCTCTTCTTTGGCTAAATGCAGCTATTATCGTTCCATCGTCAAGATTTTCCAATTCTCCACCTATCGGAATTCCATGCGATAACGTTTTTATTTTTGTTTTCAAATCTTTCAATTTTTCATTAATGAAAAACATTGTAGTTTGCCCATCCATATCGGCGCTCATAGCTATTATGACCTCTTCCACATTATCATTTTTTACTTTACTATAAAGTCCAATTATATCCAAATCGTCAGGTTTTATGCCAGATATAGCGGATAATTTCCCGCCTAAAACATGATATCTGCCTCTAAAAGCTCCAGATCTTTCAATCGCCCATAAATCCGAAACATCGGCAACAACGCATATAACTTGCTTATCTCTCTTAAGATCTGAGCAAATAGAGCAAGGCGAATGCGTGTCTATATTGTTACAGGATTTGCAGATTTTGGCTTCCTTAAAGACATTAACAAGAGAGCTGACTAATTGCTCCATAATCGTATTTTTTCTATTTAAAAGATAAACAACAATACGAGCAGCAGATCGGTTCCCCAAGCCAGGCAGTTTACTTATGATTGATATGAGTTTATTTAACTCGCCACTTGGCATATATTTAGACAGATTTTAGAACGTGATAATCCGGATATTCATTTTTTATAAATTCGCTAATAGCTATAATTACACGATCGACAGTGATGTTTGCGGGTTCATCATAAGTTTTAACGCATACATTCGATTCTTCGAAAATGGGATAATACCGATTCATCATTTCAATTAAGACCTCTTCTTCTTTTCCAGCCTCAAGAAGCGGGCGATCTTTTCTTCCTGATACTCTTGCTAAAAGAGTTTGAATATCTGCTTTTAACCAAACTGAAATGGATTTCTCCTTGATCAATTTTCTGGTTTCCCCATAAGTAAAAGATAGACATCCAGTTGCTATCACTTGAACTTGCTGAGCAAGCAATCTCGTAATTACTTTATATTCTCCAGATTCCAATGCTCCTTGGCCGTATATCGATTCTATATCTCCAATGGAACACCCTGCGGCCTCTGTAACCTCTTGATCAGAATCACAAAACGGCAAATCGAATCTTTTAGCTAATCGCTTTCCAATACTCGTTTTTCCACATCCCATAAGCCCAACAAGAACGACCGGTTTGGGAGGCACAAAGCTAACAAGAGGAGCCGTGGGTCTATTAGGTGTGTTTTCACTATAGTTTGTCATTTTTCATCATTAGCTCCTAAAATTACCTCAATTAAAATGCATATTACTTTATGAGTATGATACTCGAAAACCTATATACATATGCAAGAAAAAAATCATAATCTTAATTTAGTAATCAAGACGTTTTCATGCTATGAAGATGTTGTGTATATTGGAAAATTCCGATTTTCGATATACACCTACATGGACGCGATTAACCAAAGTTTCTTTGGGTAAAATCTTCGATTTTGCAATAAATCTTTGATTTATTATAATCGCGCCTGCATGGAGATGTTCGTTTATGTTTAACACTCTAAAATGTTCCACGTGGAACAATTGAAATTTTATTACCTCAAAGTGCTCGAAAATTATATCAAAATATTACCAATTCTTGGTTGCGGTGACAGAAAATCTCCGATTTTCTATCACCGCCCCGTGGCGCGATTATGCTAAATCTTTGATTTAGCGCAAAATCGAAGATTTTGCCCGAAGTTTCTTCGGATAATCGCGCCCCCGCGGTCGTTTCTCAAATCGTAGATTTGCGAAACGAGATGTGTATTATCAATAGCGATAGCGTAATGAGTATTAGACCTTGGGTCCGAAAAGAGAACTGACAACTATTCACTGTTCAGCGTCTGTTAAGACTTATATACCTTCTTTGATTTTTCTGTGCTTCATTTTCTCTTATTGATAAATGCAGAGAATATAAGGCTTTATGGCTAGAATATCAACAAAGGATATCTGTTTTAATCCTTCATAATGATTCTATTATTCGTGTTATTGCTATAATTCTGATTCTAAAGGTTTCAAGAAAAGTCTATTATTAAACCTCCTTGAAATTAAATAAATGTTTCCTCAATCAGAATACTAAATCCCAATCAACTTGCCTTACCCCAAAGATGTTACCTATTATTGTTCTGAAACAGCTTAGCAGTCTGTCAAGGAGGAGAACGAAGTGATCCTTGACAGACTATTGGCGCGAGTATGGTATAATTTATTTTACCATACTCGCGCTCCGCGGTAACCTGAAAAGCTTGTGCTTTTTAGGCAATAAAGTTATGCTTCAGAAATTTGCTGTTATATCCATGATTTTGTGATAGTATGAGAAATATACGGTTTTGCGTTGCAAATCTATAATAAGTTATATATTGAGCTGTTTCGCCAACGGCTTTACGATTGAGGTTTTTATTAAATATGGCTAGTAGATTATTAATTGACGCGCATTACGCGGATGAAACAAGAATAGCAATGATAGATGATCAAGGAAAATTAGAGAACTTTGAATCTGAACACGGTGAAAAAAAGGCTATTAAAGGAAATATTTATCTTGCGAAAATAGTTAGAATAGAGCCATCTATTCAAGCTGCTTTTATAGATTATGGCAATGATAGGCATGGATTTCTGCCTCTTTCGGAAATTCATTATGACTATTTTAATAAAAATATAGCAAAAGCTACTGAAGATGATAATTTAGAAAATCCTGACTCAACTGAAGTAAAAAAATACTTTCCGAATTATAAAATACAAGAAGTTATATCTTTAAAACAAATTATATTAGTTCAAGCGCAAAAAGAAAATCGTGGAAATAAGTGTGCTTATTTTACGACATTTATAAGTCTGCCAGGAAGATATTGCGTCTTAGTGCCCAATCCTACGAGATCAACATGTAGCGGTGTTTCTAAAAGATTAGCTTCAAATGAGAAAGATCGATTACGAGAAATAATATCTTCATTAAATGTCCCTGAAGGAATGAGCTGCATAATAAGAACAGCCGGAGAAAACCGAACTAAGCAAGAGATAAAGAGAGATTTTGAATATTTAATGAGACTTTGGAATGAAATTAGAGAAACGACCACTGCTGCAAAGGCTCCGGCTATGATTTATGAGGAAGGTAATATAATAAAAAGAACTATTAGAGATCTTTATAAAAGAACATCTGATAAAATTCTTATTCAAGGTCAAGATGCATATAAAGATGCCAGAACATTTATGAAAACATTTATCCCAAGTCATGTAAAAAAAATAGAGTTATATAAAGATACCGCAATAAATCTTTTTCAAAAATATGGCATTGAAGACAAAATAAACGAACTTTTAAACCCAGTGGTGCCATTGCCATCTGGGGGAACTATTGTTATCAATACAACAGAAGCATTGACTGCAATCGATGTTAACTCGGGCAAATTAAAGACAGAGCGAGCCATAGAAGATACGGCCCTTAAAACGAATATTGAAGCTGCATACGAGATAGCAAGACAATTAAAATTAAGGGATATAGCAGGAATCATAGTTATAGATTTTATAGACATGATAGAGCGTAATTCTATTTCTAAAATCGAAAAGGTTTTTAAAGACGCTATTAAAGACGATTATTCGAGCTTACAAATAGGAAAAATTTCGCAATTCGGATTGCTCGAAATATCCCGGCAAAGGCTCCGGCAGAGTTTATCGGATTCTAATTTTGTGGTATGCCAGCATTGTCGTGGCTCTGGGAAGGTTTTCTCGAATGAAAGCTCGGCGCTCTCGATACTAAGAAAAATAGAGAATTTTCTGATTAATAATAAACCAAAATCAGTTCTTGTTGAAGTTGCAGATGGAATAGATTTATTCATTCTTAATACAAAAAGAAAGTTGATTATCGATATGGAAAATATGCATAAAACAAATATAGAAATATGGAGAAATCCATCTTTTTTAGTTCATGAATGCAATTTCAAAGTTAAAAACTCGCCAACAAATAGTATCGATACTTCAGAGAATACATCAGATGAAAAGAAGCAAACTGAAAATCTGCGTAGTCCATATTTTGTTAAAAGAACAAAATATACCACACTAGACTACTCTAAATTGCAAAATAAAAATAATATAAAAAAACAACCTTCTATTGAAACCCCACACCCAGCCGTAACAAAACAGGAAGATCAGGTAGAATATTATAAACACAAGAAACGCTCTGGCTGGATACGGAAAATGTTCGGGTAGTTAAAATGAATTTGCTAGAAGGACTTTATGCTTCCGGGGCGCGAGTATGGTATAGATATTATACCATACTCGCGCCTATAGTCTGTCAAGGATCACTTCGTTCTCCTCCTTGACAGACTGGTCTCATGTAGTCTCTCGGCCGAGCAGAGTATTCAAGTCAGTTTCACCCAGAGGTTCCAAATTCGAGAGCTCCCCCGTCCAAGGTGCGCAAGAAATTTGGGAGGTAATACGCAGTCTTACCCTCATCAGAGGTCCAGGCCCACATGGACCCCGGATTCCAAGCTCTGAGATCAGCCTTAGCTACAAGCTTTGTCGTGGCTGTAGGCGGCAAGACAGTCAATGCGGTAATTCCCTTGGGAAATAGGTCGATAACCCTCCAGGCTTCGACAAGATGCTCTAAGCCCAGGTACACCACCCCAGCAAAAGAGGTATAAATTGCCCCATGTGATCAAAGTTACTTTGGAAGGGCACGTATTCGGCCCAATTAGCGACGGAGTAGCTTTATATTTTCAAAATACCCACGCGAGCGCGAGTATGGCATAGATATTATACTCGCGCCCGCGCTCAAAATTAGAATCTAAGCAAGCGACATAATTTAGAGTATAATGTTGTAAAGTTAATATTTTTTACGACTAACATTGAATATTTTTGAAACACTATTACTTACGTTCCCGCTAATTTTAGTTCTATTATCAATAGCGTTTATGCCTCTCATGTTCTCTAAATTTTGGCATAAAAATGAATTTCGAATACTTTCGATAATAACGATATGCTCCATTATTTTAATGTTCTTAATTTTAGACAATACTTGCAAAATTCTAAACCATGCAATTATTGAAGATTATGTGCCATTTATTATAACTTTATTTACTTTGTATTTATTATCTCATGGCATTCATATAAAAATTAAATTATCATCTGGAACAAAGCAAAATGCGTTGTTTCTTATAATAGCTAGTATCTTTTCGTCAATCATAGGAACAACAGGAGCATCTATGTTGCTTTTAAGGCCATTTCTAGAGATGAATAAAAATCGGCAAAAAAAGACGCATTTGTTAGTATTTTTCATATTCTTAGTTTCGAATATTGGAGGCCTTTTGACGCCACTCGGGGATCCGCCGTTGCTTTTAGGATATTTGCATGGCATTGAGTTTTCTTGGTTTTTTAAAAATTTGGTTTTTTATTGGCTTTTATACATTTTTACTTGTGTTTTAATTATGGTTTTCGTAGATAAACATATAATCAAAAATGAAAAAAATATTAAAGTTGACGAAAAATTTGAATTAAAGATTACAGGTATAGGAAATATATTTTTAACTATTCTTACCGTGTTTGTTTTATTTATTGATTTCGACTTTGTCAATAAAAGCAATATACCGCAGATTTACCTCAAATGCAGTTTATTATTAATATTTTGTTTAATTTCATTTGTTTATTCAAAGAAAGTTAATCACGAAAAGATAGACTTTGCGCCATTCTCGGAAGTTGCGAAAACGTTTTTAGTTATATTTATAGTAATAGCGCCTGTTTTGCATATATTAGAAACAAATTCGCATATTATTCATGAATATATACGAAATATTAGCAAAGGCTCTGATGAATCTATAGTATATTTTTGGTTATGTTCTTTGACTTCTTCTTTTTTGGATAATGCACCGTCGTATCTGTTGTTCTTTAATATGGCTGGCGGAAATGCAAATGAGCTTATGAATGTCTATCCGAATATTTTGCAAGCTATTTCAATTAGCGCAGTTGTTATGGGCGCTATGACGTATATAGGAAATGCACCAAATATGATGGTGAGATCAATCGCTCTTAAAAAAGGAATTAAAATGCCTTCATTTATAGGATATATATTATGGTCATGTTTAGTTATATTGCCAATAAGTTTTTTTATATCTTTTATTTTATATAAATAAGTATATAAAACATAATTAGAATTTGTATAAGTATTATTATCTATTTTGGATTGCAATATTATGCCCTTGATTTTTTATTGTATTTGTGTTACTAATTATTAACGCTTATTAAATTTTGTTGATGTTATTATGGCGCAAAAGAAGCTTTTTGAAATAGGTTCTTGGGTGGTTTATCCATCACATGGGGTTGGAAAGATCGATAATATAGATAAGTTTGATATCGAAGGACAAGTAGTCGAGTTTTTTGTGATATCATTTCAGAAAAATAAATTGGTCTTAAAACTTCCGGTGCAAAAAGCTTTAAAAGCCGGTTTGCGGAAAATAATTACTAAGCAGGAAATGCAAAAAGCATTGGATGTTCTGTTTCAGAAAGTTAAAAAACGCAAATTAATGTGGAGCAAGAGAGCTCAAGAATACGAAACAAAAATAAACTCGGGAGATCCAATTGCAATTGCTGAGGTTGTTCGTGATTTATATAAAGATGGCCGAGATTCAATACAATCTTTTAGCGAAAAGCAAATATATCAAATCGCTATTGAAAGATTGGCAAAAGAGGTTTCAATAGTAGATCAAATAGAAGAAGAAGAAGCCATAAAAAAACTAGAGATGATTTTACAAGCTGCTTAGTTTTTGTATAAAATAAGAATAACATTATTTTTCAAAAAAGTTAATTGAAAAGGATTTTTATTTGCGTTGTTGTAGTATTTATTGTTTTTTCATCCAAAACATTTGCGGAAATAATACTTGATGCAAAAATTATTTCAATAGATAAAGCCTCTGATACCGTATCAGCGAGCGGCGAAGTCGTCGTTATTCAAGAATTGAATAACAATATTCGGGAACTTCATTGTGAAAAAATTGAATATAATGGAAAAACCAAAGAGCTGAAGCTAATCGGGGATTCAATGATAAAAGAACCTACCGGAGAGATTGTGTGGGCTAAAAGCGCTATTATCGATACAAAACTAAAAAATGCAATAATAAGAGCGCTAAAAGTTGTTTTGACAGATAATTCAAAAATCAGAGCAGAAATAGGAACAAAAGTCGGCGAAATATACACATTTGAAAACGCAAGCTATACCCCGTGCAAAGAATCGAGCTGCGTTCTGCCATTATGGGATCTGGCTGCCGAGAGAGTTGTTTATGATGTTAAAAAAAAGGCGTTTATATATCACAACGTAAAGCTCAGAATGAAAGGACACACAATTGCATTTCTTCCATATTTTAAACATCCGGCTTTTGGTATAAAAAGACAAACAGGATTTTTGTCGCCAATTATAAATTCAAATAATGATGCAGGATTATTTGTTGGAATTCCGTATTATATAGTTCTTGATGAGCATAAAGATTTAAAACTTACTCCATTTTTTAACACGCACAATAGAGCCTTTATGTCAGCGAAATATAGACAATCTTTGGTCAAAGGAGATTTTACCGTTGATGGCAGTTTTTTGACAAAAGCAAAAAAACGAAACAATACACCAATAGAAGAACAAAAAACAAGGTGGCATATTAATACTCTTTTTAAATCCTACAACATTGACAATAGGAGAATTACATTAAAAATCGATAGAGTCAGCGATGTTACGTATAAGATGAAATACCCAGTTTCTGATGATTATTACGGCGGCATAATCAAAAGAAAGGGGACAGAATCAAAATTTGCTGTCGATTTTTTTGATAATAATTATTTTGTAACAACAGATTCATACATATTTCAAACTCCTGACAAAGATACTGCGCCTATTCTTATTCCTCATTTTAATGCGAATTATAGAACTACAGATACAGGCTCAGGTATAGCAGAAGTTAACAGCGATGTTTTGTGTTTAGCTAGGGAGACCTCCAATTTACCTGAGGCTGCAAAAAGAATGTTTAGAACATCAAATAATATTAAATGGGCGAAAGAGGTTCCCGTGAACAACGTTTTAATTGATATTTCGAGTGGGCTCAGGCTAGATGCTTATAGTTTCGATCGTGATAATGAATTAACTCAGTATAAAGCATATCCAATCTTAGAAAATCAGATTAGTGGATTTTTGCCATTGTCAAGCGCTATGTCAGATAAATCGTATAGATCGATATGGGGGCCTAAGGCGGCTGTGTCTAGCATTGAATCACTTAGTAAACGCAAACAATTAAACGTAAACGAAGATTCGGTATTCAGTAGTTTTGATGATTTGAACATTTATCAAATCAATAGATTCGGCATGTATGATAAAATAGAGAATGGAGAAAAAATAGCAGCTGGAATTGAAAACTCAATATACAACTCAGAAAGGAGAGTAATCAATTTTTTTATTGGTAAATCTCATGAGATCGGAAATAGAAATAAAGGAGATGGAAAAAATTCAACAGTCGGTAGATTTATAATAAAACCATCCGAAGTTCTTTCACTTAGATCCAGGTTTGTGGGTGTTCCATTTGTTGAAAAAATAAAACTACTTGAATCAGGAATGAATGTGGAAATAGGTAAAATTTCGACAGGCGTGGGTTATTTGTATGATTCTAGAATAAACTCATACAGAAAGACATCCCTCTCGCAATTTGGTCTGTTTTTCGGAGTGAAAATGACGCAATATTGGAATCTTAGCTTATCGCAAATAATTAATATGAAAAAAGGACATGGGCATCGCAATCTCTCAAGAGGAATCTTTATAGACTATAAAGACGAGTGTTTCGGCTTATGTTTCGGAGTTTATACATCAAAATACAAGGATAAAGATGTTTCACCGCAAACTGGCTTTATGATAGCTATTTTGTTTAAAAATTTAGCAAACATAGGCGGGGGTAACGTCAAGAATCATATATACGCATCGACATTAGGCAAAGTCGCGTGATATAGAATGATGGTTACACTTGCAAAGAGAACTCATTGCAGGTGGTTGGAGATTTCGAAGTCAACCTCTAGATAGATGAATGCATAGTCTGTCAAGGAGGAGAACGAAGTGATCCTTGACAGACAGAGGGCGCGAGT
>JAIRKP010000096.1 GCA_031260085.1 Holosporales bacterium
ATCTACTAATAGAACGAGATAATTTTCCTTTGTTTTTACCTGTTATTTTAGGTGTTGGGATATTAATTGGTGTTTATCTACCTTTAACGTCCCCACCGCTTGCTTTATATCTTCTTATAGGCTTTAGCTTATGTTTTTCAGTTTTGCTTTTATTAAAGAATTTCCGTATCATATCCACGATCATTGCTATATCTATGCTTGGATACTATGTAGCCCAAACTGGTGGTATCTTGAAAACAGAATTGCTTAGCAACAAACAATTCTTAGAAAAAGACTACGACAAAATATCGTTTTTCGCCAATGTAGAATACATTGAAGAAACTCATCCAACAATGAAGGGTATGCAACGTATTACGCTGAAAAACATGACTTTTGATGAACGAGAAAATTTAAAATTCATAAAAACAGCAAAAATGACCTGCCATAGCACCATGCTAACTAATATACAGCCAAACGATAGAGTCAAAGTATTAGGACGATTACTCAAATTTAAGATACCAGCTATTCCAGGATCATTTGATCAAAAACAATTCAATTCAATTATAAAAATAGACACAACAGGAGTTGTTTTTTATATAAAAGCAGTAAAACATAAAGAAATTCCAAATTTATATGATATTTTTTCAAAGCTGAGAAGATATTTAACTAAAACTATAATGATAACTTTGTCATCTCCAGCGAGTGGCATTGCTTCCGCTTTATTGACAGGAGACAAATCGGCAATTACTCCCGATATCAGAGATAAGTTTATAAACTCCGGAACAGCGCATATTCTGGCAATATCGGGGTTACATATGTCAATTATTGCATCAATAATATTCTTTGTGTTATCAAAAATACTCTCTTATCTAAATCTCATATTACCAAATATAAATGCAAAAAAACTATCGGCAGGTTTAAGTATTATCATTACATTTGTATATTTAGCTCTATCTGGATTTTCACCTTCAGCGATTCGAGCTTTTATAATGACTAGCATTTGTTTTATAAGTCTAATTTTAGAAAGAGGCGCATTGTCGCTTAGGAGCGTATCAATAGCTGCATTTTTGATTCTTCTTTTTGATTCCGCGTCTCTGTTTCATGTTAGTTTTCAATTATCGTTTTGTGCAGTGGTTGCGCTTATTTCTTTTTATGAGAATTATAAAGATGTATTAACTGAATACTTTTCAAGCAATAGCTATTTAAAGAAGATATACGCGTATTTCATTTCATCTATAATTAGCACTATAATAGCGTCAATTGCGACATTTCCTATATCTGTTTCAACATTCAATAGACTCAGTTTGACTGGAATTCTCGGGAATTTAGTTGCAATTCCAATGATTAGCTTTTTAATTGCTCCGCTCGGAATTATTTGTGTAGTATGTGCTGGTATTGCTAATATATTCTCAAAATTAATAGAATATTGTTTAAATGTTTTAATAAATACAGTTGGATATGTCGCAAGTTTACCAGGGGCAGTAATTGCAATTAGGTCGCCTAATAATTGCACTCTATATTTATGCCTCTTTGGTGGTATATTATTGTGTTTATTAAAAACAAAGCTGAAATACGTAGGAGTATTTGCTATAATTTGTTCCGTTCTGTCATATTTTCTCGAGACTCCGCCAAATATTATAATTCCACCAAATTCGCGTGCTATATGCTATATTGAAGATAATAAATTCTATACGACATCTATTCGAGAAGGAAGAAATAAAATATTGTCAATTCAAAGAAATTTGGGATATTCAGGAAAATTGGAAAAGAAAGAACGGAACAATGAATATATAAAAAAATACGAACAAGGATTGTTTGTTTGGACAAAAAATGGGAAAATCATTAGAAAATGCCAAATAGCAAAAAGACCCCATCCTTATTGCCCTGCTTTGTATGAAGATGTCAGAGAATGAGCGAAATTAAAATTTACAAAAAAGAAGATTTCGAACCAATGAGAAATGCGTGCCAGCTAGCAAAACGCGTTTTGGATTATATAGAGCCGTATATACAAGAAAATACAACGACTGAAAAGTTAGATACTTTATGCCATGATTTTATTATAGCTAATAACGCTACCTCGGCAACTCTTAATTATAAAGGGTTTCCAAAGTCAATTTGCACATCGGTTAATCATGTGGTTTGCCACGGAATTCCAGGAAGCTATAAGTTAGTAAAAGGGGATATAATAAACATAGATGTCACGGTCAATCTAAACGGTTGGTTCGGCGACACAAGCAGAACTTTCATAGTCGGCCCGACAACTAAACTAGCCGAGAATCTTGTCAAAGTAACCCAAGAAGCTCTTTATATTGGCATCAATGCCGTCAAACCAGGGGGATATTTCGAAGACATAGGCAAAGCAATTCAAGAATTTGTAGATAAGTATGGATATTCTATAGTTAAAGATTATTGTGGGCATGGGATCGGCCGGGTTTATCATGATGAACCAATCGTAATACATTACGATTCTGGAGAACAACGCCAAAGGATCCTACCTGGAATGTTCTTTACGATTGAACCAATGATAAACGCAGGATCCCATAAAATAAAGATTTTAAAAGATGGCTGGACAGCAGTCACAATTGACAAAAGCCTCTCCGCTCAGTTTGAACACACGATAGGAGTTATCGACAATACAGTCGAAATTTTAACTGCTTGATAGGCTTTTGTTGTTTGTGCAATATCTCCCGGGGCGCGAGTATGGTATTAATAATTATACCACACTCGCGCCTATAGTCTGTCAAGGATCACTTCGTTCTCCTCCTTGACAGACTATACTCTGCTTAGTCTTTCTAATCTTATTATGCGTTATGCGAAACGGAGGTCAATTTTATACTTATAGTATGTGTGGCCCAAGTAAAGAAAATTCTTTGCTTGGGCCATGGCGGCACAGAAAAGCAAAAGCTTTTCTGTGACTCTTATCCAAAGTTTCAGAGGACAAAATCTTTGATTTGACATG
>JAIRKP010000118.1 GCA_031260085.1 Holosporales bacterium
ACTGCCATGGTTAAGTATAGCCTAGGCTGAGAAGACGATTTTACAAGTTACGTCCCGTTCAAAAGTTTGGTAATAGTATTACAAAATGTTCCACGTGGAACATTTTAATAAGGGCAATAGCTAAATGTCCACCTCAGTTTCATATATGTAATAGTCTGTCAAGGAGGAGAACGAAGTGATCCTTGACAGACTAATGGCGCGAGTATGGTATAATTATTATACCATACTCGCGCCCCGGGGCCCAAAGGCAAGCTATCTAGAGGATTATTTTAAATTTTAAAATGGTCTTGGGTCTGGAACGAACCTTTGAAGTCTGATATCTGCTGCTTTTTGAGTTTTATTTTTCCTTATGATTTTCACTTTTATCAAAATAACGAGTTCGACTATGTCATCTCCCATTCCGTATGATGATACTAATTCCCCAGCTAATGGGATATCTCTTACTCCTGGCAGACCAGCTTTGTTTTTCGACGATCGAACTTCCATAAAGCCTCCAAGAACTGCTATCTCTCCATCGTTTAATCTTAACACTGATGCAATTTCCCTGACCTCTGTTATAGGGACTTTTGATGGCTCATATTTCTTATCTGGGTCAATTGAACGTAGAGCTATGTCGACAGCTGGGTCAGAAACATCTCCCGTTAGCTTAGTTATCGTCGGCCTTAAAAACAGAGTAATACTATTGTCACTAATATCAATGGAAGGCTGAACGAACATGACAAGCCCTATCGGAATAGTCTTTATGTCGCTCGAGACTGCTATGTCTTCTCTTTTCGAATCGCTACTCAAGTATGTCTTATCATAATTAAGCTTAAAATATACATGATTTTGCGCGACCTTTAATATAGCTGCTTGGTTATTCATAGCCGTTATTCTTGGGTTTGAAATCGCTCGAGTTGAACCAAATTCCTCGAGAGCATTTAGGATGCTATGCATTTGCCCTGCTTTATATGAAAACGTCACAGGAGTACCGTGAGTTCCTTCATTATTTAATCCGTTCATAGACATAGAGCCAAAACTGCTATTTATTTTGCTCCGCTTACTTACTAAATCCCAATTTATTCCACGTCTGTATTCGTTCTTTAAATGGACTTCTATTATCTTGGCTTCTATTAACACTTGACTAATAGTTGATTCTTTTACTTTTTGTATATATTCAACAACTTGTTTGTGGGTTTTGGAATTTGCATGAATAGTTATTATTCCTGATTGTTTATTTATAGAATACATTGATTGATTCGCGTTTTGTAAAATTATTTTTATTCCATTTTCTATTTCTGACCAAAAATCGTTTTTCGTTTTTACGGTCACCGTGCTGTCTGAAGAGCTCGAAACTTTATTAGTATTATCTTCTGAAGCATTTGATGAAACTTCCGTAGCTATCGCTATTTTATTTTCACTATCTCTCGAGAAGTTCAAAAATTGCAAATCATAGGTTTTCGTAAAAGCAGTATCTGGAATAACTTTTACAAACCCATTAACTATCGTGTATCTTAAATCCGATATGTCGCATATCGCATCTAGAATTTCTATAAATGGTTTCTGATGAGCCTGAAAGATTATTCTAGAATCAATCTTTGGATCTATTTGAAAATCTATATCAAGCTTTTTGGCAGTTTCGCACAAAACAGATTTTACTGATAATCTTTCATTTAAAATCAAAGATACCTTTTGTTTCAAATTTTCAGGAATTAAAATTTCAGGCTCCAAAGAATCTTTGGGAATCGAGAAATCCTCATATTCATCTTCTATAGGTTCAATCATTTTCTTTACAGAATTATCTTGTATGTCCGAGGATAAATATTTTTGTTCAACAATTTTATCGCAGCTCGAAATAATTAATATAAAAAATAATATTATTAAATGAAACCTCATTGTGCAAACCCGCAGAACACAATGCCTATATGTTATAATTGTATTACATTCAAATTTCGCTGAAAAAAATATAGTGCCAAAATTTCTCAATTTAATCATAAATTGGCTGTTTCCTGAAAAATGCCTGATTTGTAATTGCGAAGTATTTGAAAAGGCTGTATTTTGTCCAAAATGTTTTTCCGCACTAACCTTTATAGATCGTCCGATATGCCAATTCTGTGGGAAAATGCTAGCGCTTGATATAGACGATATAACATATTGCGAGACATGTATGAATTCAAAAAACGAATTTGATTTCTGCAGATCTTTGTTAGTTTATAATCTATTTTCAAAAAAATTGATTATGAAAATAAAAAAGAATGCCGATAGACATATAGCAAAAAAATGTTGCTCAATGATAGAAATGAGATATAATCTAAAATCACTGCAAGCCGATTTTATAATCCCAATCCCGTCTCATTGGACTCGAGTCTTGAAAAGAGGATATAACCCCGCAACTATTATTGCTGCGGAATTATCTAAAATTTTGCAAATTCCTATGAACACCAAAATTTTGAAAAGAACGAGAAAAACGGAGTATCAAAAAAACAAATCAATCGCAGAGCGAAAAGAAAATGTCAAAAATGCCTTCAGTTGTTCAGGCAATGTTTCTGGAAAAGTTATAATTTTATTGGATGATGTCTACACAACGGGAGCAACGCTCAATGAATGCGCAAAGGTTATAAAATCTTCAGAAGCAAAAGCAATCTACTGCATAACCATAGCAACAACAGAAAATTATTCGTGATATATCTACTATTATGCCAAAAACTATATTTGCGCCCCGGGAAAAGCTTTCGCCGCTTCTAAATTATTGCAAGTAGAGTAGAGTAGAGTAGAGTAGAGTAGAGTAGAGTAGAATATTTTATACTAAACTGCAAGTAAAACACACTCCTGTGTGGATAAAGCAAAAATCCTAACTCTATATAAATACTATCCACCTTTACTCTTTACTATTACGTCATCCGGAGAAGCGTAATTTAATATGTAACGGCATCTTTCGTCTAGGATATCGAGGTCTAAAGTTTTATTACCAAGAAGCTGGACATTCCGGTCTAGATAATCTCGTGTATTTTTAAGTTCATCTAATTTAAG
>JAIRKP010000004.1 GCA_031260085.1 Holosporales bacterium
AAAGGAGCGAATACAGAATAAATGACAACTACTAGCAGCGTTCCTATAAATATAATAGATACTGGCTGGACAAGCCCGACAATACGTTCAGCTCGAGTTTTCATTCGTGTTTGTAATAAATTCGTGACCGTTTCAAATGATTGCCAAAGCATTCCCGATTTCTCGCCAGCTTTTATAATTGCGAGCTCATGCTCATGAAACAAATTCAATGATCTAAGCGCAATCGAAAGCGTCGATCCATTTTTTATGATCTCTGCAACACTTGAAATGTTGTAATCATTTTTATTTTGCGAAAAACAATTCAAAGCTTCAATTAAATTTATCTTTTCTTTTAACATAATTTTCATAGAACAAAAAAATCTCATTGAAAATTGATCTCTGACGTGAGCGCGAAATAGAGGAACCTTTAGCATAAAATCTTTTAAATGATTAAGTACAATTTTTGAATGCAACAAAATTGCAATAATTAAAAACATTATCCAACTCTTGCAAACAAGAAAAGATCTCAAAGACATCATCATTTTAGCCGAAAATGGAAGTTTAATTCCTATATCATTAAATAGGTCAACGAAATTAGGCACTATGAATATAATCCAAAAAATAAATACACTAAACATAACACAAAACAAAAGAATAGGATATAATATTGCGTTTTTTATATTAGATTTCAACTTTACTCTTGTTTCCAAATATTCAATAATATTTAAAATAGTTATGTCTAAAGTCGCTGTCGTTTCTGAAACTTCTATTGATTTTATTATTAAATCATCAAAATATTTTTCAAATACTGCTAATGATTTCGACAATGAAATTCCGATGGAAATTGAATGCAAGATGCTATCTACTATTGCTTTTTCTTCCATATTTTTAAATAAATTTGAAACAATATATAGCGATGTTGAAATGTCTAACTTTTTCGAAATCAAGGGATACAGGTTCTTAAAAAACAATAATGTAAATTCTTCTATAGGTTTTTTTATTTTTTCTTTTTGTTTTTTTATATAAACTATAGTTTCATTATTCAATTGTAATTTATTTAACAAATCCTCTTTATTTATTGCAAACACAGAACCTATTAAGACATTTTCCCAATTGTCTATAATTTTATACTTATATAATATCATAATTTATATTAGAGCAATTACATCCCGCGGGCGCGAGTATGGTCTAATAATTATACCATACTCGCGCCAATAGTCTGTCAAGGATCACTTTGTTCTCCTCCTTGACAGACTGTTCGGTGATCTGAGCATAACCTTAATATTATACTCACCTTAATTAGCGGGACGCGAAAAGCTGAAGATAATACTAACCGCCCTCTATATCTTACCCTCATTTCTTCGGAAATAGGACCCAAGCTTGGTAGAAGCCCTCTGGTATGCCTGAAGGAGGCGCTCCATCTAGCGGTGGCATTTCAGGAATCTCCGGATAGTCCGGTGGCATGTCAGCACTTGGATGCTTCTTGGATTTCTTAACGGTTGGATCCTTGCCTGAGTCTCCTTTTCTGAGCTTGACACGCGACTCGCCTTCAGGATCTTGCCCTGGGCTGCATGCAAAGCCAGCTTTTCTTTGAGGACATTGAGCCTTCAAGAGTAGCTCCCCTGCTTCGTTAAAGCTCAATTTACCTTTACAATAATGGCAAACCTCAGATGCTTTTTTTTTACCATTAGGATCTTGCCTACGGCTATGAGAGAATCCCTCTACTCTGTTAGGGCATTGTAATCGCAACTCTAAGCGTCGCAATTTCTTACCGCAATATACACAAAAAGCTTGGCCTGCTGCTTTCAAATCATCTTCCCTTCCAGTAAATGCTTGATATTGCGGTATTGTCGAAGTTGGGTCAACTCCAGCTCTTTTTGGCGCAGTAAATCCAGCAAAACTGGGATTTATCCCAACCACTGCTATTGTTAGAAAACATGCTATTACTAATTTTTTCATATTAATCCTCGTCAATTAAAAAATTTTTCCTTGCCTAATCTTGCTGCAGCTAAATTTTATTCATCAATTGGGACCAGAGCTGGAATCAAAACTTTTCTGAATCCATGTGGCACATCGCCGTGCACATCAGCTTCTGGGGGAGGCGGAGCTTCCCTAAGCTTCTTTTTCTTAAGCTTAGCCGTCCTATCCTTGCCAGAATCGTCTTTTTGAATATCGACACGCAGCAGTCCTTGTGGGTCGCTCGTTGGGCTGCATGCAAATCCATCTCTTCTCTGAGGACATTGGGAATAGAAAATCAAGCCCGCTGTTTCATCAACGTCCAATACTTTTCCGCAATAGGCGCATTTATGAGATTCTTTTTTAACCCCGTTAGGATCCGGCTTATTGCTATGAGATTGTCCTTTGGCTCTGTCCGGACATTGTAGAGCCATCTCTGGGACCATGTATATACGACCGCAATATACACAGAACCTTTGCCCTGAGGTTTTCAGAGTATCTTTATCCCATTGACTTACTGCATAGCCTTCCTTTTCCGTAGTTGGATCAACTCCGGCGTAACTTAAGTTTGCTCCAACCCCTGCTAGTGTCAGAAACCATAGCATTGATAATTTTTTCATATAATCCTCATCAGTTAGAAATTTTTCTTTTTAAGTTTATTTTATATAAATAGGATTAAAATTCTCTTAAGCCTCCATTTCTTTTTTAGGAAAATATTTTACTCTAGAAAAATTGTGGATTACATGATACTGTTTACGCATAATTATCTAAATGATTTTTTTTTGAACATTGATGAATGTTAATAAACGCATAGGTATTTTAACAAGCGGGGGAGATTGCTCTGGGTTAAACTCAGCAATACGAGCAGCCTTCATAAGATCTCAAGCATTGGGATATGAATTAGTTGGAATCAAAAGAGGATTGCGCGGATTGGCAGACCCTAATCCTGATTTTTTAATTTTAGATAACGTATTGTGTAATGAAAGCTTGTTAACTTCGTCTGGCAGCGTAATATATTCAAATACAGACTGGGTATCCTCCACAATAGGGCAAGGAAAAACGACTGAAGATATCAAAAATTCTATTTACGATGGATATCAAAATCTTGGATTAACAGGCCTCATATTTATAGGAGGAGATGGGAGCCTATCATTGATGAAAGAGTTTCTAATTGAAAATCTAGATATTAATATAGTTGCGATTCCCAAAACTATAGATAACGACGTCGCCATAACCGATTTTTCAATAGGCTTTCATACAGCAGTCGAAGTTGTCAGTAATTCTATAGAAAACATAAGATCAACAGCTAAAAGTCATGAAAGAGCCATGGTTGTTGAAGTTATGGGGCGAGATGCTGGATTTATTGCCATGTATGCTGGAATTGCTTCCGGAGTTGATGCGATTTTGATTCCAGAGTTTAAATATAGTATTGAAAGCTTAAAAAGCAAAGTAAAATCATGTTATGATTCTGGACAGAATCATTGCTTAATAGTTGCCGCAGAAGCTGTGGAAAATGATGAATTTAAACATGATGAAGAATTTGTTGATGGTGTTGTGAAATATTCTCAGTTACAATATAGAGGAATTGCTCAATATATAGCTCAAAAGTTAAAAGCTGCTGGATTTAATTCTCGAGCTGTAGTTTTGGGGCACACGCAGCGAGGTGGGAAAACGGCTATAGACGATAGAATCCTTGCCTCAGCTTTTGGAGCTGAAGCGGTTAATCTCATAGATTCAAGAAATAGCGGGAAATTGCTATGTTATATCAAAGGCAAAATTGAGGCTATTAACATCACAGAATTGCAAAATAGTTTTAGTAAAAAAATAAGTAAAAGTGATATCTGTGTGAATATAGCAAAATGCTTTGGGGTTTATATAGGTGAAGTCTAAAGCATTTACTTTTATTTATTTTCTAATATTCCAAACAACGGCTTTCGCTGAAATAAAAAGTGGGCTATGCTCCCCTTATTATGCTTCAATAAAATCAAACAAAGTTAACGCTCATGTTGGGCCAGGAATAAATTATAAAATAACTTGCGAATATATTATGAAAGGAGTTCCAGTCATCATCACTGCAAAATATGATCATTGGAGAAGAATAAGAGACCCAGACGGAATGGTATGTTGGGTTCATAAAAGTATGCTTTCTCCTAAAAGATTTGTAATAACTATTTCGGAAAATTTATCGAATCTTAGAGAAAATACTAACGATAGTTCGAAAATTATAGCTAAAATAAAGAAAAACGTAGTGATGCGCTTGATTTCGGTTAGAGGAAATTGGTGTAAAGTCGAGATAGATTATGGAAACAAAACATATAATGGTTGGGTAAAAAAAGACTCAATATTTGGTGTTTTTAATAATGAGATTTGGTAATATAAATTAAGGAAAAATTATGTCAGAAAAAAAAGATGATTTATTAATTATGCCACTTGGCGGATTAGAGCAAATAGGCGCGAATTGCACTATGATTGGCAATAACAAAGAGTGGATAATTGCTGACTTAGGAATAGCTTTTTATGACAAGTGTGGCATTGAAGTTTTAACCCCCGATATTTCATATCCCCTTAGTGTCAAAGATAAAATAAAAGGAATATTTATAACTCATGCTCATGAAGATCATATAGGAGCCATACCATACGTCTGGCCAAAGCTTCAGTGTCCAATATATGTTACTGAATTTCCGGCTGCCGTTTTAAAACAAAAATTAAAAGACTATCCATGGCAAGACGATGTTCAAATAAATATAATCAAGTCTGGAAAGATCAATAAAGTTGGGAAATTTTATATAGAATACGTAAAATTGTCACACTCTATCCTAGGCGCTTGTGGAATTTATATAAAAACAAAAAGTGGGAATATCTTCCACACAGGAGATTGGAAAATCGATGAATCGCCGCTTTTGGGAGACAAAGTAGATAAAAATAGATTAAAAGCTATTGGAGAAGAAGGAGTTGATTGCCTTCTTTGCGATTCGACAAATATTTTAACTGAAGAAGACGCAGGCTCAGAATCTGATGTTAAAGTTGCGTTAAAACGAGTGATAATGCAATATCCAAATAAACGCATAACGGTTACTTGCTTTGCTTCTAATGTCGCCCGTATGGAAACTGTTTTTAATGTTGCTAAATCAGTTGGGCGGAAAGTTGCGATCATTGGAAGATCTATGTATAAGATGATCGATGCTGTTTCTGATACAACATATTTTTCAACTAAATTCAAAAATGCTATCTCAACAATCATATCGGATGACGAGGCCTCATCAATGCCTCCTTCTAAAGTTTTATTAATTTGTACGGGATCTCAAGGAGAAGCCAGATCTGCGTTGTTCAGATTGTCTCGTGGAGAAAATAGAACAATCAAGCTTGGGAAAAACGATGTTGTGTTGTTTTCTTCGAAAGTTATACCAGGGAACGAACTTGATATAAGAGAGATGCAAAATTCCCTTGTAAAACAAGGTGTTGAAATAGTCACAACCGATACGGAAGATGATATACATGTTTCTGGACATCCTAACAAAAAAGATATCAAAAATATGTATGAGTGGCTAAAACCTAAATCGCTTATCCCGATTCATGGAGATGCTAGGATGCTTTATGCTCATGAGAAATTTGCAAGAGAAATTGGAATTCCTGAAACGCTCATAGCGCAATCGGGAGACATAGTAAGTGTCTTAAATGGACAATTAAAAATAATAGATCACAAAGACGTTATCTTTAATGCTGTGGACGGAAGCGATTTGATTCCTATTAATTCAAAAGCTATTAGAGAAAGAACGATAATGTCTTACAGTGGATTTGTCAGCGTTAGTTTTAATTTATCAGAAGACAATACCATGCTTACGCCGCCGGATATATTAATTTTTGGGATATATTTGGATGAGGATGTCACTCATAAATTGAAAAACATAATGCATCAAATGATAAAAAACGAAGTCTTGAAATATAATAATGATATAAGCAGCATCAAATCGGAAAGTATAAATTCTATCAAAAATTTAATATTTAGGCATTTTGAAAAAAAACCATTAGTTGCTGTTCATATTTACAAAGAAGGTGATTAAAAATGAAAAAAGATTTTACAATAAAACAAGCGAAAGCATCCCTAGATTCAAAAGAAATTAGTTCTCAAGAGTTAACCGAATATTATCTAAATAGAATTTCTGAATTCTCGAATTTAAATGCCTTTATAACTGTGACTGCCGAAAAAGCAATAGAAGCTGCTAAAAAAGCTGATGAGCTCTTAGTGGCGGGAGGAAAAAAATCACTGCTCGGAATTCCTATTGGTGTTAAAGATTTGTTTTGTACTAAAGGAACAAGGACGACTGCAGCTTCCAAAATGCTAGAGAATTTTGTTCCCGAATATGAGTCAACCGTAACTCAAAATTTGCTTGATGATGGAGCGATTTTTATCGGAAAAACAAATATGGATGAGTTTGCTATGGGCTCAACCAATATAACAAGTTATTTTGGAAATTGTTATTCACCTTATAGAAAGAAATCTGCCCCCGATGTTAAATTAGTTCCTGGCGGGTCATCTGGTGGATCTGCAGCCGCTGTTGCTGCCGATTTGTGTGTTGCCGCAACTGGCTCTGACACAGGAGGCTCTGTCAGACAGCCATCCTCATTTTGCGGCCTTGTCGGGATTAAACCTACCTATGGACTTTGCTCAAGATGGGGGATGATAGCCTT
>JAIRKP010000006.1 GCA_031260085.1 Holosporales bacterium
CCTCTCATTAATTTTTTTATAGCATCTATCTTTGCTCTAACATTTTTTAAGCCAAAAATACCGAATTCTCTATAAAACATACTTTCAAAATCTTTCATTGCTTTTTGATAGTCATATTGCGCTTGTAAATATCTGCCATACGAAGTATCAGCTCCTCTTTTCATAGCATCCCATCTTTTATTATATTCCTCATCGCTTTCATCTTTTTCTTTTGTAGGGGCTTCCAATCCACCCAATAACGCTGTTTCTGTACTTTGTCTTTCTTTAGATACAGCGTCGTATGTGTCTTCTAATTGTTTTAACTCTGAATAAGCTGCAACAATCTGCCAAATCAAGAGACTAACACTAACAACTGCTGTTATTAACCCTAAAATTGCTACCGCTAATATTGCACTTGATGCAATTAATGCAATTATTCCACAAATTGCGAGTACCCCGCTTGCTATCATAACAAGAGCAACAGCCACTCCTGCTGTTGCTGTAGTAAGTTTTGTTATGGCTATTGCAAAACTAATAATAGCCATTGCAACTGAAATAACTAATCCTGCAATCAATCCTCCCACACTCACTTCTTGTTCTTCTATTGCTTTTTGAGCTTCTTGCTCAGCTTCTAATTGTCTTTCATACTCGCCAAGTGCTTCTTTTGGCCAAACCATATCAAGATAACCTTCCAATTCATATACAAAATTGAGAAGTTCTTGTATTTCTCGATTAGTCATCGCGCTAGATTCTTCTGCTAAACCTGTCGCTGTTTCTTTCATTTCTGTCTCAGCAGTTTCTGTAGCGCTATCTTGTCCTTTCTTTAAGTCTGATATAACTCTATCAGTTTCTGCGATAGTTTTGTCCGCATCTAGCAATAATTTATTTTTTGCTTCTTGTGAAGCTTGATCTAGTGTTATAACATTTGGATCTACAGTAGAACCATCGCTTATACCTTCATTCATAGAAAGTTCTATAGGACTACCAATACTTCCAGTTCCTTCAAAATTTGCCGGCATTATAACCTGAGCGTCTTTTCCTGAAACGCCAGCAGCCGCAGCATACTCTGATGCTTGAGAAAAGCCATCACTAGCTCCTGATGACAATATTTTATTCGCTTTTTCTAAATATTGATTTCCAAAATATATCCTTCTTTGCTCTTCTATACCTAAATACTCTTGTAAATCGCCAATATATCCACCAGTAGAATCCAAAGTTTTTGTTTCCATCCCTTCTTCTTGAACAGAACTTAAATCTCTCATAATAGAAGTATCTTCGTATTTATACGCTCTAGTATACAAACCTTCTTCGCCAAATAAATAATTATTGATTTCCGTATTAGCGTTTTCATATAAATCGTCTAATGATTTTTGATTAGAATTTTCTAAATTTTCTAATTCAGTATTGGTCATATTCTCTAGATTCGCTATATAACCTTTTTCTCTATCATCTATAGCTTTTATATCGCTTTCATAATTCATATCTAATTCTGCATTGACATTATCGTTTCTTTTTTCTAAAGTATTTAAATCTTTTTGTTTTTGAAGTTTTAATGCCGATATTTTCTTTTCCAATTGTTTTACTTTAGAATCATAATTTGCGAAATCACTTGTTCCGCCTTCTAATCCCGATGAATCTACTTCTTTTACTTCCGATGTGTCTATAGTAGTAATTTGACTAGCGTCTGCAGTTGTAGTTTCATTTTCTCCTGTTTCTCCTTTAACTTTTCCTCTCTTGCTTTCTTTATTGGACTTTTCCGCAGCATCCATACCTTCTTTTACATCTTTTCCGCCAATATCAGAATTTATATTGTCCACTTCTTTCGTAACTTTATCTTTTTGTTTAGAGACCTCAGAATTTCTTTTTTTACCTGACATTTCCCTAAGTGTTGCTAAACTATCATTCATAGAATCTAGCCTTTCATCATATTCGGCAATGACTTCATTTCTTTTTGTTTGATAAGATTCTGCATATTCAGCCTTATTTATACTCAATGTTTGTGTTAGTTTTTCTTTACTTTCTTGTGAAGATTGCATGATTTCTTGAATTCTTTCTATCTTATTATTGTTAACTTCTATTTTTTTATTTTCATAGTTTTCTTGAATTCTTTTCTTCTGGGTTTCATATGTCTGACTTATATCGTTCACAAAAGTAGATGCATTATAATTAACTGCATTTTGTTCTGTTAGTCCCATATTCCTAAATTCTTTATTGTATCCTGTCTTCTCTCTATAAGTTGACAATGAAGAGATATTTTTTGCTGTCAAGGCATATGAATAATCGTTGATAATAATACTAAAAACAGTCACAACCAAAATAGAACTTATTAACTTAATGATTTTTAAATTTTTTATATTCATTTTATTTACTTACCCCCATCTTGATCTCCTATTATCTCAACTTCATGTTGCTCTAATAGTGTCTTATATAAATATTTATTAATTTTATTTAAATCTATAATTCCAGTATTAATTTCTTTTTCAGCTAATGCTAAATAATTTGTTTTGTATAAATTTTTATCTATGCTCTTATATTTTTTAATATCTCCTGAATATCCTAATTCATCTATAAAATTTATTTTATTGATCTCTTTTCCATCATTTATTAAATTTATCACAAAATCATAATTATTCAAGTTTTTATATTTATAATAATCGTCATAATTATATGTATTATCCGTATTTATATTTTCAAAGTTTACAGATTTTAATTTTACACTAATATTTTCTAGTACATTCGTATTGATTTTTAAAATAGAATTATAATTTTCTAGCATTCTAGTAGCTCCAAATGTCAGAAAAGCAACGCTAGAAACTATAAAAGAAGTCACAATAATTATTGATTTCAAAGCTTGTGAAATAGGTTTTATATTTTCGGCTTTTTTAATTTTGTGTAAATTTTTATCAATCGTATCAACAATAGAATTAGGCATTTCAAAATTTAATTCTGAAAT
>JAIRKP010000105.1 GCA_031260085.1 Holosporales bacterium
ATCTACATTTATTTTTATTCTAGGTTCGATTCCGAATTCAAAAAACGACCTGCCCCCAAATGGCTTTTTGTCCTCACTAATTGGTCCCAACTTTTGATAACCATACCCTCTGATTGAATCAGCTCCGCCCCTGAAAAACAATCGGTCGCGCGGTATTTTGGACTTCTCATCGCGAAGTATAGATCCAATTTTGGAATAAAAAGCTAAAATAACAACTCTGTTAACACGATTTTTTAAAATAGAGATATATGTCGAAGCTTTCCCAGACATTATAGCAAAGTTTTTTACATTTCCTAAATATGGAGTTATAGAGCCAGAACAACGGACTCCTTTTTGAGGATCTAAAAAGGAATCAGTAGTATCAAACGATGTACAAATCGGAATTCCAAATCCGCAAAATTTTGCATTGCTGTCAGTTGGCTCAACTTTATCTTTTGTTTTAGCATTCTCAAAGCATCCGCCAATTCCGGCTTTTAATCCTTTATTGAACTCTTGCCATAAGATACTCTCTGTTCCAATTTTTGCGACTTCATAAGATGTGGTATTTTCTTTCGTACCAAACGCCTGGGATGTAAGCTGTTGTTTTTTATAAAAAAGATCATATAAATCATGCTTTATTTTTACGGTTCTATTATTTTTTGCTATATCTAAAATTGTTGTTAATTTTGAACCTTTTCCATCTATGTTATAATGTGCCCAGGAAAACAAAGCCCCCAGCCTTTCGGATGTTCCATATTTTACCCCAGCGGCCATATCTCTTAACAAAGCCTCTTCCAGGTTGATTGTCATGGTTGTGTGCGATAAAGTTTTGTCTAATTCGTCTTTTGTGGGCGGAGTTAGTATTATCTCAATTCCTGAAAAAATACCGCTGTTCATGAGGTCGTCTTTTGTTTGGTTAATTTTTTCTAAATCATAAATATCACCGTTTTTCCATAAGATTCGATTTTTAACAAATTGAAGTAAAGATATAGTATTATTTTTGCTTTTAATATTTATAATTGTTTTGTCTATTTTGACTTTTCCATTTAATGTTATATGATATATAGCTTTTATTTTTTTATTATCTTTATCTATTTCAAGCTCAGGCTGAGATGTTGAGACAAACGCAAAACCTTTTGATTGAAGAAACTCTTTAATTTTCACAGCTGCATTGGCTATTTCTCTAGTTGTAATATACGAATCAAAATCTATATTAATAAGAGAAAAAACCTCTCCAACTTTTATTCCTGATGAATAATTTTCATCATCTTCGTATTTCAAAGCAATATCATTAAATTTATATCTTTCATTTTGAGATATTTTAAATATTATTTTATCATTACTTAGCTCCCATTCAACTTCGCAGTCGAAATATCCAAAAGAATGCAATATAGTTGTTATGAGATTCTTGTCAGACTCTAACCTATGCTGAATAAAAATTGAATCTCTTAAATTTGTATCGTTCTTTTTTGTCGTAATTTGCTCTTTTATCATAGAAAAAATTACGGGATCGTCGACTCCTTTTATTTCAATACTGTTGGCAATTGTGCTCATTAATAAAAATACGAAAAATATAATAAAAATGCGAAATTTAAAAAAACTCATTACATAAAGAAATAAATTTCGATAATACATTGATTTTACCTCGATCATCGGAAGAAAGAAAAGAAGGTTTTATCAAAATTAAAGCGGGGCGGGAGTATGGTATAGATATTATACCATACTCCCGCCATAAGTCTGTCAAGGATCACTTCGTTCTCCTCCTTGACAGACTGTACATGTTAATCAGATTATAAATGATTGTAACAGATATCATTTTTTATTAGAAAAGCTACTGCTTTTCGGCCCCTAGATCTGTGAAAATTTTCGATTTTCAGTTCACTTTGGAATCACAGAAAACCAGAAGCTCTTAGTTCTGCCCCCGAGCGAGCAATTATCAAAAGTTCTTGTGGACACAATCAATTATGCTAGACCTCATTCGACCCTTGCAGATTATGAAGGTTTATGAAAGATATCATTATAAGGTAATAATATTTCAAATGTTCCACGTGGAACAATTTGCTGTTTTGAACATAGTCTGTCAAGGAGGAGAACGAAGTGATCCTTGACAGACTAAGGCGCGAGTATGGTATAATTTATTAGGCCATATTCGCGCCCCGGGGGAGGCAGAAAGCGTCTGCTATTTACAACAAAGATATTTCTCCAAAGTTTTTGGTTATTAGATTGCTATAAGCGACTAATACTGAAATATTTTTTTTCTTAATATTTTCATCAGAATCGTTTATCAGAACGTTATCGCAAGTATCTAAAACACATTGTGACGTTTTTATAATGACTTCCAAGAACTCCTCTGTATCTTGTTTATCTATAGATTCAAGAACATATGACAATAATTCATTCATATTTTCATTTGTAAAAGATACATTATTTAAATTAATACTAGACATTTTATCAGATATAATTCCATCAGCTCGTTTATAAGCCGTTTTTATTATATCAAATCCTGGAATTACAGAAAGCTTGTTAAGTTTAACAGCTTTTGATAGTGCTTTGGAGCAATCAATTGCTTCAACGCTGTATGACCGAATGACCGACTCGACGACTTTAGCATCTATTTTTTTCTTTTCGATCATATAGACTTTCAAGCGATCAATTATAAAACTTTTAACTTTTTCTAATGTATTTTGCTCTAAAGCAATACCTTGCTCTAAATATGAACCAATTAAGGTTTCTATATACCAAGTTAAAGATTCGTTCTCCAAGATATCTTCTTCGAAATCGCATAATAACATTACGATAGAGAAAGCAGCTCTTCTTAAAGCAAAAGGATCCTTCGAGCCAGTAGGGTATATTCCAATTCCAATAAATCCAACTAAGGTATCTAATTTATCAAAAAAAGCAACCCGAGCTCCTGTGTATGAATCGGGCACATCATCGTTTCCTCCCATAGGAGAATAATGTTCTCGTATGGCAATATAAACATCCTTCTCTTCTTGTTGTATTTTAGCATAGATTGCTCCCATAACTCCTTGCAATTCAGGAAATTCGCCAACCATTTGAGTCAATAAGTCGGCTTTGCATAGAGCAACTGCTCTGTGTTCATGTTTTGAGTTTGCGATAGACATCATTCTGTCAACTTTTTGAGACATTGAACCTAGCTTCTCGTGAAAGACTATGCTGGATAACCTCTGCGCAAAAGCCTCTAAAGTAACATCTTTGTCTTCGTTATAAAAGAACATAGCATCGCTCAACCTTGCTCGCAAAACTCTATCTAATCCCGCATACATTGCGCTTGTTCCGGGAACGGTTGTCATTGTTCCAAAAAATGGTGCAATCATTGAATTAGGATATATTAAGGTAAAATATTTTTGATGAATTTTCATCGAAGTTGAGAGAACTTCTTGTGGTAAAGACATAAACTTCTCATCAATACTTCCTATATGAATAAAAGGATATTCAACAAGCCCTGTGACTTCATCGAGCAATTCTTCATCATATTGAGGGCAAAGCCCCATCATTGCAGCTGCTTTTGCCATCTCTATATCTATGAAATGTTTCTTTTTTTTGTAATCAAGCATGACATAATTTTTCGCAAGCTTATAAGCATAGTCTTCAAAATCAAAAATTCTAATCGGCTCTGAAGATAAAAATCTGTGTCCAAAGGTATAATCGCATGTGTCTAACCCAACAGATTCAATAAATGCCTGAACAGGCGTTTCATCGTATATACACATAATGGATCGTATAGGTCGAACCCAAAAAGCGCTGAGGGTTTTTTGTTTTTCTAAATACCATCTCATTGATTTTGGCCAAGGCATTTTCTTTATAAAATCCTCAATCATGTCCGGAATTATTTCTATTATTTCAGTTCCTTCAACATGAATGTTTAAATAATAATATTCACCTCTTGATATGAGATCGTCGCTATTCATATTGTTGTCTTTGAGAAATCCGTCAATTGCAATTTGAGGAGCGCTAACTTTGGGGCCACGGCGTTCTTCGGATAGACTTTTTGTTCTCTGCTGCAAGCGGTTGACTAAAATTGTTATTCTTCTAGGAGATATTAATGTTTTCAATTCAAAAAATATTGCGCCATAACTATTTAATATGTTCTTAAAGGTTAAAGCAGCATCGGAGATTGCTTTTTTTTGAAATCGAGCTGGAATTTCTTCGCAAAGAAACTCAATTAATAATTCTTGCTGCATAATTTATATTTCCTTTCATAAAGATTCAATCCAAGCTTGACAACAACTTTTTGCTAAAGCTCTCACTCTTGCTATGTATCCAGCCCGCTCAGTCACAGAAACGACTCCTCTGGCGTCTAATAAGTTAAAACAATGGTTGGCTTTTATACACTGTTCATATGCCGGCATTACGAGATTGTGAGATAAAAGTTTAAGACATTCTTTTTCATAATCATTAAAGTGTTCCAATAATAAATCGATAGATGCAACGTCAAAATTATAGCAAGAAAATTCTTTTTCAAATCTTTTTAAAATATTTCCGTAAGTCAATTTTTTATCCCCCCTCTGTCCATTCCAATTAATTGCAAAATGACTTTCTACGTTTTGCATAAACGTAGCAATTCTTTCAAGCCCGTATGTAATTTCAACGGGAGTAACTGAGCATAATATTCCACCAATTTGTTGAAAATAGGTATATTGAGTAATTTCCGTACCATCACACCAAACTTCCCATCCAAGGCCTGCGGCTCCTAAAGATGGATTTTCCCAATCATCCTCGACAAATCTTATATCATGCGCAGACAAATCAAACCCTATGGCTTCCAAACTTTGCAAATACAAATCTTGTGAATTTATCGGAGCAGGTTTTAGTATCACTTGGAATTGATAGTAATATTGCGTGCGATTCGGATTTTCAGCATATCTTCCATCTTTTGGTCTTCGGCATGGTTGAACAAAAGCAACATTCCAAAAATCATCTCCAAGAGCTTTTAATGTTGTTGAGGGATGCGATGTTCCGGCGCCAACTTCGGTATCGTATGGTTGAATAATTACACAACCGTAAGAGGCCCAAAATTTTTGAAGATCGAAAATGATATCTTGAAAAGATTTTACTTTCTCTTTGCTCATAAAATCAAAGTAAAATTAACATAATTATCGAAATGATAAAACAATCA
>JAIRKP010000031.1 GCA_031260085.1 Holosporales bacterium
TAAATGCGATTTGAGATTCTTCAATTTCTGCGCTTATCTTAATTCGGGATCGTGCAATTGTTAATCCTATATTAGAAATTTTTTCTTCAATTATATCAAGCCATTTTTCAATATCTTTATTTATATTTGAAGCAAAGTAAGTTTTTAAAATTTTTAACCTTTCTTTTGTCAATTTTTCATAATTGTGAACAGAATTCATATGATTTTTTATTGTAACCGAACAAAGCATATCAATAAAATCTCTTCTATAAGATGGAGATTGAAGAAATAATCTATCAGTTTCATAAGTCAGCCATAGAATGTAATTGTATTTTAAAAATTCACTCAGATCCCTTGTTGGCTTTTCGAAAACTTTGAATACTTTTTTCCATACTGTCCCAGATTTAATATATCCCGAAGAATAAACAAAATCTTCAGATTGAATAGTAATATTCCAAAAACTATCGTTTGAAGACTTATTTATCATTTCTTCATATTTCGCAGATCTTAATCCCCTTGTTTGGGAAAATAAAGATATCGCTTCTAATATGTTAGTTTTCCCAGATCCGTTTTCTCCAAATAAAATAATGGTATTATAATCTTCAGGGATTGATATATTTTGATAAAAGTAATTTCTAAAATTATTTATTCTTAAATTCTTTATCATTAGATCTTTTTAAAATTTTTTTAGCTTTTCGAGTGCAAAAGAATATCGATACTAAATACACAATTACTGTAATACTAAACACTTTCCAAGTATATGAAAAAATAAGCCCTATGAATAAAATAACTAATATAAGAAATATTGTATATTGTTCTCTTTTTATATGAAACTTTTTAATAGATAAAGTCGGAAGTTTAGATATGCATAATATTCCAGTAATAACGATATTAATAGCGCAAAAATACGGGTTTTTAAAAAAGTCTCCATTAAACGCATTAAACAATATAATAGGGAATAAAGCCAAAATAGCCCCGGCAGGCGCAGGAACTCCTGTGAAAAACTTCCCTGTTAATGGCGTCTTCACGTTTTCAATATCATGCGTATTGAATCGGGCAAGTCTCAAACACATGCAAACAGCGTAAAATGCAGCAATTATCCACCCCATCCTCCCAAGCTTAGACAAGCTGTATACATATATCGTAATCGCAGGGCAAACTCCAAATACTGCAAAATCAGACAAAGAGTCTAGTTCCGCGCCAAACCTGCTGCAAGAATTAAATAGCCTTGCCAAACGCCCATCAGTCGCATCTAAAAACGCAGCAACCACAACAGATATAACCGCAAATTCCCATTTCTCAGTTAAAGTAAATCTTATTTGCGTCATACCAACCAAAAGCGCCGCAAGAGTAGCTAAATTAGGAATCATATTTTTAAGAGATAAAGATTCAAATATCTTTCTCTTGTATCGATTGTGTTTCATAATTTTATATTGCTCATGAAAGAGTGAGACCAACTTATTCAAAGTATTATATCACTATGCCGCATACAAAAATAGAAAAATCACATTAAACAAATATCAGCCTATGGTCCAAACCTTGGGCCCCACGGGGCGCGAGTATGGTATCATAATTATACCATATTCGCGCCTGCAGTCTGTCAAGGATCACTTCGTTCTCCTCCTTGACAGACTATACTGAGGTTAATTTAATACTCCATGTATGTTGCCAAAGGCTTGGATCCCGGGGCGGAGTTGAAAATCTATGTTTTTCAACTCCGCTAATATTAACTACTCTATTACTACTGGTTTCGGAAGAAGTCGACTAGACACTCCCGTTATTAATTACTTTCTATTTTCCCAAATATATCGTAGCAATAAACTATGATATCGCGCCCAGATAGTTTCTCCAACATCGGCTTGGCTGCAGGCTTCTTCATATGTTTTCTTTCTATCTTCGGCTAATCTTTTTGCTAGATAATCTATCTGTTTGGGGAGGGTTCCTCCTTCTTCTTCTGCTATATCTGTTACGATTTCGTAAGCTTCATCAGATAATCTCACCGCGTGTCATAATCTTGTACTTCCTTTGCATATATAACCAAACAGTCAAATTGTTAGCATTATATGATCAGTTTGTACTCTTTTTATTAAATAAAACCCAATCAACTCTTGCAATCCAACCTCCTTGATATCCTCAGGTAGATACTCTATAATGTTATCAATTTATCTAATTCGATATAATTGCGAATGAGCAAACGTATGGGATTTCATCGCTGACGGATACGCTTATATTAAACTTTTCGTTGTGAAACTTTGCTGCAACTGTTTTGAGAGCCTGTCCTGATAACTCTACAAGTGGTTTGCCGTTTTCATCATGGACGATCTCTATATTGTGCCACCGTATACCAGAAACGGTTGAGATAGCTTTAATCACACTCTCTTTTAGAGAATACATCTTTGCTAATGTTTCGATATATAACTTTCTCTTTCTGGCAAATTTTAATTCGTTTGGAGTGTATATTCTTTCTTCAAACTGTCGGCCATATTTGAGAATTATTCTTTGTATTCGTCTTATGTCTAGTATATCGGTTCCTATGCCTATGATCATTTTGCAAATGTCGCAATATAGCGTTGGAGTCTTTTAATCGTTTCCGTTTTGCCCAGGATCTCCATTATTTCAAAAACACTTGGAGAAACTAACTTGCCACAAAGTGCTCCGCGGATGGATTGAGCTATTTCGACGAGCTTCGTATTTTTTTCTTTAGCTAATACTTTAACTCTATCGCATAATGTTTGCTCGTCTATTTGTTGATAATTCTCCACTATCTCGACTATCTCTTTTAATAAATCCAAATGATATGGCGATGCATATTTCTTACAAGATTCTTCGAATTCAAGAGGTTCTGAAATATAGATTTCAGCTGCTTGGGCTAGCTCTTTTAGCGTTCGCGCTCGCTCTTTTAAGCTATTCATCCCTTTTAATATTCGATTCTTTGAATCTTCCGATATTGATTTGCAAGAAAACTCTTTAATAAGTTCTAATAACGATTCATTGCTTCTTTCGCGGATATAATGGGCGTTAAGATTTTGCAATTTTGCTATGTCAAATCTTGCAGGAGATTTCCCAACGGAGTTTAAATCAAACCATTTTATTGCGTCACTTTTAGAGATAATTTCATCATCTCCATGACTCCATCCTAATCGTAGCAAGTAATTTGATATAGCTTCTGGAAGATAGCCTAATTGCCTATAATCCTGAGCACTTGAGGCGCCGTGACGTTTGGATAATTTTAGGCCGTCGGGGCCATAAATTAAAGGTATGTGAGCAAATTGCGGTATATCCCAACCGAACGCTTTATATATTTGAATCTGACGGAATGTGTTGGTTAAATGATCATCCCCTCGTATGACATGAGTTATGCCCATATCATGATCGTCTGCCACGACAGATAGCATATAAGTTGGAGTTCCATCAGACCTCAGTAAAACCAAATCATCTAATTGAGAGTTTTCAATTTCGACTCTACCTTGAACGATATCATGAACAATTGTACTTCCAGGTATCTCAGATTTTAATCTTATAGCTGCGGGTATATTGCTGCGTTTTGCTTTGAAATCCCTGCATTTTCTATCATACTTATAAGATCTTCCTTCTTTTATAGAGAGTTCTTTTTTCGAAGCTAACTCTTCAGGAGTACAATAGCAAAAATATGCCTTTCCTCGCTCAACAAGTTCTAATGCAAGTTCTTTATGTCTTTCTAGTCTAGAAGATTGTATAACCGGCTCTTCATCCCAATTTATATTTAACCACTCCAAGATTTCAAAAATAGAATTAATGTTTTCTTTAGTAGAGCGCAATTTATCCGTGTCTTCTATACGCAACAGAAATTTACCATTATTATGTCTCGCAAAAAGCCAATTAAAAAGAGCTGTTCGCACAGACCCTATGTGCAAAACGCCAGTCGGGCTTGGCGCAAATCTAACTTTAACAGACACAATTATTCTCCATAATCGGAGGTGTCTTCTTCATTCGAATAGCTATCAAAATCAGCATCTTCATCTTCAGCAATCGAGCTATCCTCTTCGAAATCTTCCCTGGAAATGTTATCCATTGGATTTTCGATATCCTCAATGAAGCTTGATTTAGCAAGTTTTCTAAGTCCATCTAATGATATAGTCTCTTCGGCGATTTCTCTTAATGCTATAATAGTTGGCTTATCATTCTCCCGCATTACAGTTGGCTTGGCACCCCTTTCTAAATCTTTGGCACGTCTTGCCGCCATCAACACTAATTCGAATCTGTTCTCCACTTTATAAATACAATCTTCAACTGTCACTCTAGCCATTTTATGCCTTTCAAAACATTACCTTGATATCGCGATTGTATCATAAAAATTCAAAATTTTCCTTTATATTTGGCTTAATACACCCCCCTTCCTTTTTGATTACTATAACTATATCATTATTTTAAAAGCTTCAAAAAAGTCGCAAGAAAAAATATGTAATAGTGTCAATAATGCTCTCATCAGAGCTATGACATAGCGAGTTACTGGATCTGGAGACGCTGTCACATCAAATAAAGAACATCCTTGAACAAGCAGCAAGAATATCCACAACAATGAATACCTTAACTGAAAATATGTGTACTGCAACGCGGCAAACGGCCGACAAAGCAAATGCTTTAGCAGCCGGGGCGAAAGAGAAACTCAAGAGCGATGACATGGATCCAAAAAAAATAGCTGATATCATTAATAGCTTTCAGATTCGGTTACAAAAAGCGCGAAATGATATTAGAAACAACACAAACGAAGAGTACACTAGACTCTTAGAAGCACTCGATAGGCTAAATAAAATGGAGAAGCTATGCGACAGTGCAAGCTTAGGATATAAAGTCAGAATAGCCGGCGATGCCGATGAAATTGCGGGTACTTTGGAGACAAGAAAATTTCAATGCTCCACGTGGAACATTTTGGTGTTTTAAAGATACTTCACGGGGCGCGAGTATGGTATAATTATTATACCATACTCGCGCCAATAGTCTGTCAAGGATCACTTCGTTCTCCTCCTTGACAGACGTACGTTAATTTAATACTCCATGTATGTTGCCCAAGGCCTGAGCCAGGGGATGCGATTATCCGAAGAAACTTCGGGCATATCTTTGATTATGGAGAGTTATTAAAGAGATCATTGTTTTGTCCAAAATGCATAATATTTGCGGTGGGCATAACTCGTAATCAGTTTCTTGCCGCTCGAATGCTTAGGCCCACCTTAAGTATAGTTCGGAATTCTGATTCAAAATTACCGGAGGTAAAAAAATATTAACAAGCATAATATTTTAACCAACGGGTATCTGTATCGAAAAGATTTCTGATATCTTGTATTCCGTTTTTCAACATTACCAATCTATCAAGGCCAACTCCAAAAGCAAAGCCGTATGCAGGCTGCTCGATTTTGCAAGCTTTAAAAACGTTGGGGTGAACCATCCCAGCTCCAACAAGCTCTATCCATTTATTGCCATGTTCAGAAATAGTTAATTTTCCATCTTTAATGATGCATTTGCAATCGACTTCCATACCAGGTTCTGTAAATGGGAAGAAACTTGGTCTAAGCCTAATGACAACATTCTCAACCTCAAAGAAAAAGGCCATCAGCTTCTTTAACTCACTGCTTAAGTGCCCAATATTAATTGGTTTTTGATCAACGACAAGTCC
>JAIRKP010000034.1 GCA_031260085.1 Holosporales bacterium
TGGTAAAATCGAGGATACCATGTCTGTCGCTCGTTAAGAGTAGGAAAATTATTTATGGATTTTAATTTAAACTTAAAAAAGTTGCGTAATAAACTAAGTGAACTTTGTATAGATTCAATACTCGTTTCTATGAATAGTTCTTTTGAAAATACTGATGAAAGCTTTTCGGATATTAGATTTATTTCTGGGTTTTCGGGATCTAATGGGAGAGCTATCGTATCATTAAAAGAAGCTATCTTGTCTGTGGATGGAAGATACACTAAACAAGCGATAGAACAAACAGACGCTGCGATATGGAAGATAGAGCTATATCCGGTCGTAGATACTATAAAAATGATTGAAGATGTTTTGGAAAAAGGGAATACTTTGGGCGTTGGGGCTCTATCGGTTACTTATAAAACTTATCTTTCGATCTTAAAATTATCGCAAAAATTGGGATTTAAGATATTGCCTATGGCTCGACATCCTGTTCAGGAAGAAAAGAAAATAACAAAATCAAATGTATCGTTAACGCTGATGAACGAAGAGCATATGGGAGAATCTATAAAATCAAGAATTGAGCGCGTAAAAGAAACATTACAAGATAACGAAGCAGCATTACTAGCCGATAAGGTAATGATAGGATGGATATTTGGAATAAGAAGATCTGAACTATCAAAAGATAAATCTGTTCTTGCTAATTGTATTGCTTTTATTCCAAAACTCGGGATGCCAGCCGTATTTTGTGATTTAGAATTAAAAGCCAATCAGACTGATTTTGAAATGAAACACTTTAATGAATTCGAATCGTATATAAATAATATTGAAAAAGTAACTGTAAATTTAAATTATAATAATACTCCCGCTTATTTTGCTTTGATTCTAGAAAAAAGCGGATTTAAAATAAAACCTTCTGAAAAAGAATTTGGATCTTTTGAAATTATAAAAAACAAAACCGAAATTACTAATCAAAAATCAGGAGCTGAACTGACATCTTTGGCATTTATAAAAACTCTATCTTTTTTAGAAAATACAAAACAAACTTCAGAAACGGAAATAGCTAAATTCTTTGAAAACAAGATAATGGAAAATAAACATGCCATAGGGTTAAGTTTCACAACTATATCAGCGTTTAAAGATAATACTTCGATAGTTCACTATAACCCGTTTATATCTGGGGGAAAAGAGATACTTGGTGATGGATTATTTTTATTGGATGCCGGAGCTCATTTTAATAATTCAACAACAGACATGACTCGAGTTGTTTACAGAGGAGATTCTCCTCCTGAAGAATATAAGATTATATATTCGAATGTTTTAAAGTCATTAATAATGTTTTCAACAGCCCATTTTCCAGATAACTCTTATGCTGCGTGCATTGATTCAATAGCTCGAATTCCGATTTGGAATCTTGGTTATGACTATGCATTTGGAACAGGGCATGGAGTTGGCTGCGCTGGGAATGTTCACGAACCTCCAAGAATTTCTCAATTATCTCAAGACAAATTGAACAGCAGCATTATTTTAACAGTAGAGCCTGGAATATATAAGGAAAATTTTGGTATGAGATTGGAAAACATGTTGTTAACAAAACCTTCTTCAAAAAATCCGAACTTTATTCATTTTGAGACTTTAAATTTTATACCATTTTGTAGAAAATTAATAAGAAGAGATATATTCGAGAATTCTGAAATAGATTGGTTAAACGATTATCATTTTCAGACTCTAAAGAAGTTTAAAGATAAATTGGGCAGCGATGAAATAGCTATTAATTGGCTAGAAGAGAATACAAAGGAAATATAAAAATGGATATCCGAAATTTTGAAATGCTAAAAAAATACGCATCCGAGAATAAAGTGGAGCAATGCATTATTCGCTGTGATTTAAATTTACCATCAGATGTCGAAGATTTATCCAGAGTTTATGCGATAAAAGACACCGTCTTAGAAGTTCTGAATCTAGGAATAAAAGCTACGCTGATATCACACTATAAAAGACCATCAATTGAAGAGATATCAAATCCTAAATTTTCATTACAAAATATTGTCTCAGATGTATCAAAAGTTCTCGAAAGAAAAGTCGAATTTATAAAACCCTCAATATTTAACATAGATCCTATAACCATCAATGCTGACATATCACTATTGGAAAACTTACGTTTTTATGAAGGTGAGACAAAAAATAACGATGAATTTGCTAAAAGACTTGCCCAATTTGGGGATGTCTATGTCAATGATGCGTTTTCGGTTTCTCACAGAAAACATGCCTCTATTCATGCAATAACAAAATATTTACCATCATTTGGAGGGTTATCACTTCACAAAGAAATAGAGGGGATATCGAAAGTAATCTCACATATCGAAAGACCTTTTACGGCTGTTATAGGCGGGGCTAAGGTCTCTTCTAAAATAGGCGTATTAAAGCAAATCTCTCAATCAGCAGATTTTTTAATAATTACCGGAGCCATGGCGAACACCTTTTTGGTTGCCAAAGGAATAGACATGAAAAGTTCAATTATTGAAATTGATCACCTCAACACTGCAAAAGAAATTATGAAAAATTCGAAAGCCCAGATTGTTCTCCCTATCGATTTTTTGGCTTCCGAAAATATAAATGTCAATGGAATTAACGTTGCTTATCAAGAAATACCAAATGGATTTTCATGCTTTGATATAGGCGAGCAGTCTATTGATAAGATCATCGAAATTGTGACTAATACGAAAACACTGTTATGGAATGGTGCAATTGGAGCGTTTGAATTTTCAAATTTCAATAAAGCAACAAACACAATAACGCAAGAAATAGCCGAAAGAACGAAAAAGAACAAGCTTATATCTGTCATAGGTGGCGGCGAAACAATCGCCTCAATTGGAGAGTTCAAAAATGATATGACGTTTGTATCCACGGCTGGAGGTGCCTTTTTGGAGTTTATAGCAGGCTATGAACTTCCAGGCATAGCTGCTATTGCTATATAAAGAAAAGAATAGAACCTCGGGCAGTATAGCAAAAGTTTATGTATAAGTTGCAATCTGCGGCATTTTTGACTTTTCTAGGATGCATTTGATCTTATTAAAAATCCAGGGAATACAAGGCTTTATGGCCAGAATATCCGCCTTTAGTTGTCAGTCTCCCAAATTTTTGAGGTATTGATTATCAAGCATACTCCAGTGCGAGTATGGTCTAATTATTATCCCAAACTCGTGCCCTAGGCGGGTATAGGAAATCTGCGATTTTCTATACCAGCAACCAATCCGAAACTATCCTCGTGCTTGTTAATAAATGATTAAATTGGTATTACCAAACAGCTTATAATACAAGCTTTTTTTTGGCTAAATTTGTTTCAAAAATTACTCATTTGGGGAATAGCACGATTATAACAACCTTTGTATGTATTATTCACGACCTTTATAAGTTCAGAGTACTTTGTAGACAATAAAATTCCAATTGTTCCACGTGGAACATTTTGGTGTTGAACTCCCCCTCGTGGGATAGGATGAAAGCCTTCCCCTTTAGGCGAACACTTTAGTAGAATCCAATGGTATACATAAGTGTCTCTCTTACTGTATCAACCTATGTTAATATAGAGCAGTGAAAACCAGATATTAGAGGCCTTTAAGATATTTGGATTCTAATATTCATATATTCAATCCGTGTTGTAAGCGTTAATGGGTAATCTCGGTTCTAGCCGATAGGGAATCCATTCTGTTGGCAGATTTGTAAGCATCATCGAAACTATTAGCTTTATCCGAGAGTGTTTCACACAAATTTTGATTTTAATTTTTCATTAATACTAATTGAAAATATAATGCCTTGGCAAAACATCAGGACTATTAATGCGCTGCCTCCGTATGAGAAAAATGGCAACGGAA
>JAIRKP010000043.1 GCA_031260085.1 Holosporales bacterium
TCAGCATATTAGGGCCATCGCAAGGTGCTTTTTCTGGGTTGTTGTGAACTTCCATAAAAACACCGGCGACGCCAACAGCAACTGCCGCTCTTGCTAAAATTGGAGCAAATTCCCTCTCTCCGGAAGAGCAATTTCCACTTGCAGATGGTAACTGAACGGAGTGTGTTGCGTCGAAAATCACTGGATATCCTGTTTTTGCCATAATTGGAAGAGCTCTAAAATCATTGACTAGCGTATGATACCCAAAACACGTTCCTCTATCGCAAAGTAATATTTTCGTATTTCCAGTCTGGGTTATCTTCGCTATAATTTCTTTAGTGTCTTCGGGAGCCATAAACTGTGCTTTTTTCACATTTATAATCTTATCCGTATTTCCAGCTGCTTCTAACAAATCTGTTTGTCTTGATAAAAATGCAGGGATTTGCAATATATCAACAGCGTCGGCAACTTCTTGGCATTGATTTGGAAGATGAACGTCAGTCAAAACAGGTACATTAAATTTAGTTCTAATGCTATGCAATATTTCCAACCCTTTCGTCATGCCCACGCCTCTGGCGCTGTTTATACTTGTTCTATTTGCTTTATCAAAAGAAGATTTGAATATATATTGAATTTTGAGTTTGTCACAAATAAATTTTAACTGTTCGCACATAAAAAAAGAATGCTCTTCGGATTCGATCACGCAAGGTCCGCCTATAAAAACGAATGGCAAATCATTAGAAATGCATATATCATTTATCGAAATAACTTTCATAACTTTTCCAAAATACGAACAATTATCATATTATAACTGAACCTCATTGATTTTTGACTTTTTTGTTTAGTAGGTGATATAATAGGCAATGATTTTTAAACTAAATTTGGTCGTATGCCAAGGAAAATCATTGTTTTTGGAAATCAAAAAGGCGGAACGGGGAAATCGACCTTAGCGATGCATCTTGTTGTTAGTCTTTTATTAAAAGGATTTAAAGTGGCTACTATTGATGTTGATGCAAGGCAAGGCACGCTTTCTCGATATATCGAAAATAGAGAAAAGACAAAGCAAATGAATTCTGATATTTTGATGCCAATGCACACGGCAGTAGTTGACAGCACAAACGATTTGATTTCTTTAATGGAAAAGGAAAATCTTAACAATTTTGAAAACAAGATTGAATCTCTTACTGACTTTGATTATGTAATTATAGATACGCCTGGAAACGATAATAGCTTATCACAAATAGCTCATTCCTTTGCTGACATTATAATAACTCCTATGAATGAGAGTTTTATAGATTTAGATCTTTTAGTGAAGATACGCGAGCTTGGTATTAATGATTTGAAACCAAGTATATATGCGGAGATGGTATGGAATAAGAAAAAAGAAAAAGCAATCAGAGACAAACAATCGATAGATTGGATAGTCTTAGTAAACCGAATGTCTAACGCAGCGTCCAACAACAGACATGAATTGACCAAAGTTCTGCAAGCATTGTCAAAACGGATCGGATTTAGATTAGCCAGTGGCTTTAAGGAAAGGGTTATATTTAGAGAGCTTTTTTTATCGGGATTAACGTTGCTAGATAAAAACGTCACGAATCTTCAAACTAGCTTGTCTCACATAGCTGCGAGACAAGAACTAAATGATCTTTTAAAAGCCTTAGACATAACAAACAAATATGAAAATTGAAATATCCAAAGAAGCAAAAGCAATAATACAAGAGACTTTATGTTCCGATAAATATCCTAAAATAATATTAAGAAAATCGGGTTGCGCAGGCTGGACGTTAGTGTTAATCAAAGAAGTTCCTAAAGCTAAAGATATTATAGTTGAATCTGATGGTATAAAATTTTATATAGATGCTCAAGTTTTGAAATATACCAATAATGTGTCAATTAAGACGAAGTCTATGTTAGACAGGGAAATAATAGTAATAAATAATTCTATCAAACAAAAATGCAGATGTGGAAAATCTTTTTCAATTAGCAATTTATGAAAATAGCGACATGGAATGTTAATTCAATACGAGTTAGAATAGAACCACTTTTAGATTTTATTAAAGAGCATAATATAGATATAATATTATTACAAGAAATAAAATGCCGAACTGAGGATTTCCCTGCATATATTTTTGATGAACTTGGATATAATTGCAGTATATTTGGCCAGAAAACGTATAATGGAGTTGCTATATTATCGAAATATATAATAGATGATGTAAAATTTGGAACTGAAATTTTTGGCGGAGATATTCAAGCAAGATATATAGAGGCATTAATTAATGGGTATAGCTTCGCTTCTATCTACGTTCCTAATGGGCAATTTCCCGAATCTCCTGCTTATCAATATAAGCTCGATTTTTTAGAAACATTGATTAATTATTTGAAACAAACTATGGCAAACTCAAAGTATATATTAGCTGGAGATTTCAATATAACGATGACTGATAATGATGTATATGATCCAAAACTTTGGAAAGATAAAATATGCTGCACTGACAAAGAACGAAATAAGCTGAAAGATATAATTAATCTAGGATACAAGGATATAATCAGATTGCTAAACCCTGACGAACAAATCTATACATGGTGGGATTATAGACGAGATGCTTTATTGAAAAATCGAGGCTTAAGATTAGATTATTTTTTTACAAATCCAGACGTTAATGTAAAAAACGGTTACATTGCAAAACAAATACGAGAACAACACAGACCTTCCGACCACGCTCCCGTTGCTATCGAGATTTGACCTACTAATAATCTTCAGATTTTTGAATAATAGCCTTTAAA
>JAIRKP010000067.1 GCA_031260085.1 Holosporales bacterium
TGTGTCGGTATGTGTGAGCTCCATCAGGTGGCTGAGTGTTATATCTCCAACTTGCAATGCTGTCCGAAACGTAGTTGCCAACTGCTCACGGATGTACTCCCGCACAATTGTTCTGGCTGAGCGCCCAGCGTTGTTTCCTGTTATGACTCTGCCAACTCCCTTGCGTGTTCATCTTGGAGCTGCTCATACGCAACTATTTGTGCCTCATGGCCCTGCCCAGGGAGTTTTGATAAGCTTTGTCTGTTCCGTAATATATTTCAATTTTACTTTATTATGATGCTGTTGTATAATTTCACTCTAGAATAGTTTTGCAGTTGTCTCAATGCCTCTCCTCTCACATCCGCTGGACTTAATGATGCTAGAAGCCGGGAAAGTTACTATTGCATCTAAATGCGTTAATGAGTTACCAATTCGCAATATTTGTTCAGAGGCTGATGTTAACTCTGGTATGTTTAATTATTACTTTTCGAGCAAAGAAAATTTCTACTTTAGTTTGATTGAAAGTATCTACAATGAACTTTTTGCATATGTAGACGCTGTCTTTAATCTCAATGATAACGCAATTTTGCAATTGAAAAATTGTTTAGATAGAATGATAGAGTTCACTGCCATTAAAGACAATTTAATGCTGTCTATTTATTATGACATTCTTTTATTGAATAAAAGCCTCATCGCTGGAATCAGTAAAATTTTCACTCAAAAAAGTATGTTAATTGATCTCATAGAAAATTGTCGAAAAGAAGAGTACTTTACAAAAAACTTCCGCCATTGGATTATAGATATGATAACAAGCTTGAAAAACCTTCCCAGGCTTTTAAAAAAGAACGTCTAGAGATAAGTATTAATGGGTTGGTAATAAGGAGGGATGTTTATTATGACCAAGAAATTCAAAATCTTCCTTGGACTTACACTTATTGCCGGAAGTATTCCCTTATACCAATATTTTAATTCAAGCAAAACATTTATGTATGCAGGAACTCTTGATATAACAAAAGTTATTATTTCTTCCAAAGTTGCAACTGATATAATCTCTTTGCCCCCGGAGGAAGGGATGAGCATCAAAAAGGGTGACCTGATCTCAAAATTGAATGAAGAATCTTTTAAAATAGCTTCTAAACAAATAGATGCTGATTTTCAAAGATGTATAAAATTAAGCAAGGCTAAGGCTCTTCCTCAAGCAGAGTTCGACAAAGCCACGAGAGCTAAGGAAGAAAATGATCTGCATATTAAAGATTGCGAAATAAGATCTCCTATTGATGGAATAGTAATCGCAAAATTTAAAGAAGAAGGAGAATATATTACTCCGGGCGCCCCTATAATATCTATTGCTAATCCTTATAATATTTGGGCCTACTTTTATGTTCCTTATGATATGATTCATAAACTCAAAATCGGAGATAAAGTTAAAGGAGTGTTACAAGAAGCTCCAGGAAAAGAGTATTATGGAGTTATTTCAAAAATTAATGAAGAAGCTGAATTTACGCCCAAAAACGTTCAAACACGAGAAGAGAGAACGCGTCTTGTTTTTGGTGTTAAAGTTCGCTTTGAAAACAAAGATTTAGAATTAAAAGCAGGCATGACCATGGAGACTTCGCTTGCAAACTAATGTTGGTATTTCTGTTGAAATTCGAAATTTGAAAAAAAGTTTTAATAAGGGGAAGATAAAAGCTCTTAACGGAATAACTCTTAATTTTACTGAAGGAATGCTACACGGAATTATAGGTCCGGCAGGCGCTGGGAAAACAACTTTACTTAGAATAATATTAACTCTTATGGAAAAAGATGAAGGAAATATTCAATATTATAGCGATGGGCAGGCTATAAATTTCAAAACAATTATGCCAAATGCAGCATATATGCCTGAGCAACAAAGCCTATATGCTGATCTCTCAATTGAAGAACATCTAAAATTTTTTGCAAGTATGTATGGACTGGATCACAATACTTATATTGAAAGAACGCAAAATCTTCTTACAATGACTAAGCTTGAAAAATTTCTCAATAGACCAGCTGGGAAGTTGTCAGGAGGAATGTATAAAAAACTCGGATTGATGTGTGCTTTATTACGCTCACCCAAAATAATGTTTTTAGACGAACCAACGAATGGAGTCGATCCAATCAGTCGTCGAGAATTCTGGGATATTCTTAATAATGCTACAAAAAATAATATAACTATCCTTATGACAACGGCATATATGGATGAAGCGGAAAGATGTGAGCAGGTCCATCTCTTGGAGGATGGATATGTCTTAGGCAGCGGCGAACCGCGAGAACTTCTTTCTTCAGAATCTGTTGAAAATTTTGACGAATTCTTCATAAAAAGAGCAGCATATCAAGTCAGACACAAAGTTTATGAGTGAAAATTTTATTGTTATTGTTAATCATTTAAGCGTCAAATTTGGAGAATTTTATGCTGTTAAAGATGTTAGTTTCTTTGTTAAGCCCGGAGAAATCTTTGGCTTTTTAGGAGCCAATGGCGCTGGTAAAACCACTACAATTAGAGTCTTATGCGGATTGCTTACTCCAACTTCTGGAGAAGTTATTATTGATTCTGAGCATTTTATTTCTGGAAAAGAGCATGAAATTAAACAAAAAGTCGGCTATATGTCGCAACGCTTTACTCTTTATGATGATTTATCAATTGATGAAAATTTGGATTTCACGGCTTCGCTGCGCCAGATTCCTTTTAATATTTATTCAGAAAGAAAGAAGAGACTTTTCGAATTTATAGGGTTCAATAAAAATCCCAAAATGATAGTTTCCGATTTACCAAGCGGTCAGAAACAAGAAATAGCTCTTGTAACTTCTATTTTGCATGATCCTAAAATTGTCTTTTTGGATGAACCGACGGCTGGAGTTGCTCCTGCTTCAAGAGTGAAATTTTGGGCTTTGGCTCAACAATTAGCTCAATTAGGAAAGACAATTTTTGTCACAACGCATTATATGGACGAAGCTGAAAATTGTAACAGAATCGCCCTTATGAGAACAGGCGAGCTGATTGCTTTAGATACTCCTGAAAATTTAAAAAAGAATACATACCAAAATCAAATTTACTCTTTAACTCCTAAAGATAAAAAAAGTCAAGAAAATTTAACAGCAAGATCCAACGCATATTTTTCAATGTTCGAACCTTATGGGCAACATTATCATGCTATCTTTAAGAATACGATGAACGAGGCAGATGCTATAACAGAAATTTCAAATCTTTGTCACATCAAAAAAATCGAGCCGTCTTTGGAGGATGTTTTTGTAAAATTAGTTGAAGGAGCATCAAGATGAGCTTCAGCTTGGCTCGGTTTGATGCAATCTTCAAAAAAGAATTCATGCATATTTTCAGAGATCCGTTTACGATCATGTTCTCTATGCTTCTTCCTCTTATTATTGTCATAATTTTAGGAAACTCAGTTGAATTTAACTTAAATGAGATATCAACAGTAGTGGTTGACCACGATAAAACACCTGAATCACGAAAATTAATAGAAACATTTAGCAGCTCTAATTATTTCAAAATATACTTAGAAGATTCACCTAAAAAAGCATTTGATGAAATTGTAAAAGAAAACGCAAAAGTTGAGTTATTTGTTCCATGTGGTTTTGGAAAAGATATAAGCGATGGGAAATCCCCAAAAGTGCAATTGCTTCTCGATGGCGCAGATAACTCATCCGTTGCCGCAATTATGAATTATATTGGAATGATTAGCTCACTTGCAGTTACAAAAATCGCTGGACATGAACGCCAAGAAACTCCGCTATTTAAAATTAAAGAAAGGTTTTTGTTTAATCCAGAACTGAATTCCAAGTGGTTTACGATTCCGGGGCTTGGGGCGGTTATTATCGCAATAGTGGCAATACTGCTAACAACTCTCACCATTTGCAGAGAATGGGAACAAGGCTCGATGGAGTTATTAATGTCATCTCCCGTGCAATCAAGCGAACTTATTCTTGGAAAGATTGCTCCATACGCTATTTTGAGTGGGGTGGGGTTTTTTATAGTTTACCTTGGAGCACGAATATTATTTAAAGTTCCAATGGTCGGCAGCCATATAATTTTATTTTCCGCGACCTTTTTGTTTATATTAAATTATTTGGGGATTGGTTTATTTATATCTGTAACGACAAAATCACAACAATTGGCTATTCAAAAAGCTCTTATGGTTGGGCTTATGCCGACCGCTATGTTATCTGGATTCATTTTCCCAATAGAATATATGCCGCCTGCTCTGAGATGTTTAACAACTATTTTCCCAGCGCGTTGGTATGTTGAAATTGCTAGAAATGCTTTTTTACAAGGAAGCTCTTTCGAAGATTTATCTTTTAATTTCACTATTCTTTTTGGACAATTAATTTTAATTGTAACAGTCGCAATTTTGAAATTTAAAAGGAGTTTGGGATGATTTTAAGAGGATTTTTGAAAAAGGAGATTATTCAAACATTGCGCAATCCTATAATGGTTTTTGCTCTGCTGTTTATGCCCGTTGTTCAGGCATTTTTGCTCAGCTATGCGATAACAAACGAACCTAAGAATATATCCATAGCGATTGATGCAAAACCAAACGATTATTTAATACACAGAATTTATGAACATGCCATATCTTCCGGATGGTTTATCAAAACGCAATCTAATGATAACGAGCTTTTTAACGTAGTCAAAGCGATGAGAACAAACATAGCCCTCATAGCGCCTAAAGCTGGTTTTTCCAAAAGCATTATGAAGGGCGAAGATGCTAATATTCAAGTATTAATAGATGCATCAAATGTTATTAAAGCTCAATCTATTAGCGCATACATAAAATACATAGTGCACTCTGTTATAACAAATGAATTATCAAAAAATATAATAAAAGTAAATAATATAAAAGCGATAGATTTCAAGCCAAGGATTTTATTTAATCCGGAAATGGATACAAAAGTATTTATCGTTCCGTCTGTTATGGTCATAGTCGTTGCTATGACTATTTTAAGCTTAGTTTGCGTTTCAATCACAAAAGAAAAAGAAATGGGTACGATGGAAACTTTAATATCTGCTCCAATTCAAAAAAAGCATATTCTGTACGGGAAAATTCTCCCAGCGATTGTTGTTGCGTTTTTTAATTTTCTTTCAATATTAATGTTGGGATTATTGTTCTTTAATGTACCTCTGCGAGGAAGAATCGATATGTTAATCGAAGCTTTTTTTGTATTTTGTTTTGCAATGTCCGCAATAGGGGTTTTCATATCTACATTTTGCAATAATCAACAACAAGCACTTCTCGCCATAATGATGACTCTTTTTATAACCATGATGCTCTCCGGGGGAATGGCGCCCGTTGAAACTATGCCTCCTTTACTAAAAGGAATAGCGTATGCAAACCCACTCACGCACTTCACATTTCTAGCAAGAAACATCATGTTAAAAGGCTGTAATGCAGTCTATTTCATCAAACACATATGGCCAATTCTCGCCTGCGGCGCTGTCTTCATGCTGATAGGCACAAAAAGATTAAAACAAACTCTTTGATTTTACGTCCCCCACAGTAACCTCGCCACTGAATTGGCTTACAGGGCGCGAGTATGGTATAATTTATAATACCATACTCGCGCCCCGCGGTAACATACAGATGCTTGTAGTTTGTGATGAATCTAATTCGAATTTAGCTCAGAGGATAGCTGATAATTTATGTATAGACTGTTTTATTATAAAGTTTAATCAATTTAAAAATTCGGAATATTA
>JAIRKP010000109.1 GCA_031260085.1 Holosporales bacterium
CCAAATTGGTATGTTACCGTTTTCTCCTAATGCAATGAGAATATTATTACTGAAATGCAATGGAAATGAAATAGAAAGAGCAATGACTACTTTAACTATATACCTTCTTGAATTTCGAATATTATACCCAATACCAAACACAGTCGCTAAGAGGGTTAAAGCTATCATTTGGTATATAGAAGATATTTGATAAAATAGATAAACTTTATACTTAATACTTGAAAGTCCGACTTTATCTATCATAGAAATATATTTTGATATACTCCAAATAGAGATACTTTTTGGGTTCGTGGTCATTTTATTTATTTTGGCAAGCGACAAAGTCGTTGGCAGGAAAAGATTAGTAACCTCTTTTTTATTTCCTGAAAGATCTATAACCTTTGCATGAAACAAGTTCCAGTTTTTATCTTTTATGTATGCTTTTTCGGAATATATTGATTCTTGAAAATGATTGTTAATATCAAATTTAAAAAATCTAACATTCGATAATGAGTTAAACTCCGCAACAAATGACCTTGCATAAATAACGTAGGAACTATCTTTAAAAATATCCCGAAACCAAACTCCTTTGTTTGTTACCGTTATATTATCTGGTAAGTTTTTGTTCTTTATTTTAGTTTCTATTTTTTCTATTCTATTGACTGAGAAAACCGAAATACTATCAAAGATTGTTAAGTATATAATTCCTATTATAAGCCCTCCGCAGATTAAGCTTTTTGCAATATCCCATACAGAAAGTCCTAAAACCTTTGTAACCGTTATTTCCAATTTTGCATGCATTACTGAAAAAAACAATACGGTTCCTGCAAATGCTGTAAATGGGAAAAACGAAGAAATAGTAGAAATAGAATGAAATATCGTTAATTCCAATATAGTCTTATGGGAAATTCCGATATGCCCTATGCTGAACTTTCTCACTAATTCCATGTATTCTATCATTGAAGTTATTGCAAAAAAAATAAAAATTACTACACAAAAATATTTCAAATATGATAACATCATATATCTAAAAAGTATAACCGAAGGATTAAATCTCATAGTATTTTTCTTTTAAAAGAAAAAAATAATAATATCAAACATGTTATAATAATAGCCAAATAATTAAAAGGAATTAAATGTACATATTTTGCAGATGTATTAGCCATAGTCATCATGCAAATCTGACAAATAAGCCCACAGAAAAAAGCTTTAAACGCATGAAATCCATGACTTAGTTTTGAATTTGGGTTTATCATAAAAATACTTATAATAATAGCGTTAATAATTGCAATAAATGGTAAAATAATCCTCCTGTGATATTCTGCAATGCATTTGTTTTTTACGGAAATATCTTCGGTATTTTTAGCTTCTTGGATTAATTCATTTTGCGTTTTCTCGTGTATTTTTCTTATTTTTTTTGAAAAATTTTTAACAAATTCACTCACGTCATAAGAAAAATTTTCGAATTTTAATATTGATATAACATTATTATTTTCGTCAAGTTCTTGCCTATAGCCGTTATCTAATTTTATAAGAAGATCATTATTTTTTATTGAATATTTGCCTGACTTTGCCGTAATTATATTGACATAGTTTTTTTTGTTCTTAGGAATATACGATATAAAAACATCATTTAAAGAATTTTCAGTTTTTTCTCTTATATAAATAATAGAATCACCAACAGCATTAAACGTTCCTGGTTTCACAACTGACATCGAAATTTGATTTCTTATTTGCTCTTGGATGTTAGTCAATTTCTTATATGAATATGGAATCAACATCGTTTGAAAAACAAAAACCAAACTAGCGACAAAAGCCGAAAAAATGAAAAGTGAAGAAGAAATAGATGGTTTGCTTTTCCCGGAACTCATAAAAACAATAATTTCTTTTTCTGTTTGCATTTTATAAAAAACCAAAAGACAAGATATAAGCGCACATATCGGAAATGTTGTTCCTGCTATGTCAGGAAGAACGCAAAGTATTAATTCAAAGAAAGAAGTAATACTTATATCATTAGTTACTATAAGCCCTATATATTTAATAGATGCCGTGATCCAGACCATCATGATAACAATAGGCGAAATAATAAATAACGAAGTAATTAATTTTTTTAAAATATAATTGAAAATTATACTTCCCATGCCATTTTATTCTTCTTCACTACTTTCATCTATTTTAGATACTGAAGTAACATTCTCTCCTTCATTTAGCCGTAATAATATAACTCCTTGAGACGATCTTCTGGTGATTCTTATATCCTCAACAGAACATCTCATAATTCTTCCCGTGTTTGTTATAATAATGATATGAGTGTCCATATCGACTGGGAATGAGGCGATCACTCCGCCGTTTTTCTTTGTTATAGAAATATTAGTGAATCCTTGGGTTCCGCGGCTAGTCGATCTATATTCATAAAATGAAGAGATTTTCCCAAATCCATTTTCGGTCACAGTCAAAATGAATTTTTCATTACACGCTAATGTAGTCATCCTGTCTTCTATTAATGTCTCTACTTCTTGATCTTTCTTTGAAATCTTTCGCAAAGTTTCAGAATTTTTCAAATACTGTTCTCTTTCTTCCATATTGTCGATTTCCCACTTATCAAGAATAGCCATAGAAATCACTTCATCATTATCTTTCAGCTTTATCCCTCTAACCCCGTTTGATGCTCTTCCTGCAAAAATCCTGATATCCTTTACTGAAAACCTGTTGCAAATGCCATTTTTAGTTGAGATAAATATATCATCATCTTCGCCGCAAAGCGCTACGTTAATTAACTTTTCTCCCTCGTCTAAAGATATTGCTTTTTTCCCATTAGATTGGATATTAGCAAAATCCTGGAATTTATTTCTTCGAACGTTTCCAAAAGAAGTTGTGAAAATAAGAGTTTTTTCATTGAGATTTTCATCGTCATTTCGAACAATCAATATCGTTGAAATACGTTCCATTCCTTCAATGGGCAGCATATTGATAATTGCTCTTCCTTTTGAAGTTGGAGACCCTAAAGGCAATTTGTAAACTTTCATTCGATAGACTCGCCCAACCGAAGTGAAAAATAAGATTACATCATGAGTATTGGCGGTTATCACATCCTGAACAATATCTTCTTCTTTAGTTTCCATTCCGTTTCGGCCCTTTCCACCTCGCTTTTGGGCTCTATAGGTCGAAAGCGGAACTCTTTTTATATAGCCTCCAAGAGTGTATGTGAGAACCATATCTTCTTTTTGTATTAAATCTTCATCATCAACATTTTCAAATGTTTGTTCTATTTTAGTTAATCTCGGCGTGTTGAATTTGTCTTTAACTTTTTGTAATTCATCTTTTATAATTTGGATTACTCTTTCTTTCGATCCGAGAATAGAAAGAAGCTCCTTCATTTGTTCGACAACATCGTCTATATCTTTTTTTACTTTATCTCTTTCTAGGCCCGTCAAACGATGCAATCTCAAATCTAAAATAGCATTAGCTTGCTCTTCAGTTAGTTTATAAATACTAGAATCTTCAGCTACTCCATTAATAATTTCAAGCATTGGTTTTATATTTTCAGCATTAAAAAGCTCATTCGTCAAATTTCCTTTTGCTTCATCTCTGTTTAAGGCTTGTCTTATTATTTCAATTACTCGATCTATATTTGCTATAGCTAGTGCAAACCCCAATAAAATATGAGCTTTTTCTCTGCATTTCCTTAAATTGAATTTACATCTTTTAATAACAACTTCTTGTCTAAACTCTAGAAAATGATTAATAATTTCTTTTAAAGAAAGTCTAATTGGCTTATTTTTAACAAGCGCTAGCATATTATATCCAAAATTTGTTTGAAGCTGAGTAAATTTAAATAATTGATTCAAAATAACTTCGCCTATTGCATCTTTTTTTAATTCGACGACTATTCTAACTCCTTCTTTATTTGATTCGTCTCTAATATCACTAATTCCCTCAATTGTTTTTTCTTTAACAAGTTCTGCTATTTTTTCAACTAATTTTGCTTTATTAACTTGATATGGAATTTCATGAACTATTATCGTTTCTCTATCTCCTTGAGATTTTGTAATGCTTGTTTTTGATCTGACGATAACAGAACCTCGGCCTGTATGAAAAGCGTTGCGAACTCCGCCATTTCCCATAATAATCCCTCCGGTTGGGAAGTCAGGCCCGGGGATATAATTTTGAATTAGATCATCAACCGAAATTTCAGGATCATCGAGAAACGCAAAACAAGCGTCGATCACCTCCCCTAAATTATGTGTTGGTATATAAGTTGCCATACCAACGGCAATTCCCCCTGCTCCATTGACAAGCAAATTCGGAAAGCGCGCTGGTAAAACATTAGGTTCGAGCAAAGTGTTATCATAATTTGGAGAAAAGGGAACCGTTTCTTCATCAATATCGGTCACTAGTTCATGAGCGACCAAAGCCATTCTTGCTTCTGTGTATCTTGGAGCAGCAGCCGAGTCTCCATCCATAGAACCGAAGTTTCCCTGGCCGTCTATAAGAGGAAGCCGCAGACTAAAATCCTGAGCCAAGCGAACCATAGTTTCATAGACAGCAGCCTCTCCATGAGGATGATATTTACCCAAAACATCCCCAACAACTCTCATAGATTTTCTATGCGGCTTGTTGTAATGATTTCCATTTTCATTCATAGAATGTATAATTCGACGATGAACAGGCTTTAGGCCATCTCGAACATCTGGAAGCGCTCTCGAAATTATGACACTCATAGCATAATCTAAATATGATCGTTGCATTTCTTCTTCTATAGTGACAGCAACAATACTTTCTTTCTTTTGCATAATGGATATGGCTTTATATAATACCAGTGTATATTAGCACAAATCCAGCCAAAATAGCAACTCAAGCAGAATTGAGGAAGTTATAACCTAGCACAATTAAGATATCTGAGTTCTAATATTTATTCGTTTAATCTCCTTTGTAAGTGTTAATAGTTAGGCATTAGTTGAGAGGGAATCAATTTTGCTTTATAAACGTTATTGGGGACTCTGAGGGTTAGCCCAGAGAAAATTCATTCTGATGGTTGAGTGAGTTGAAAATCTTTGCCCCCCAGGGCGCGAGTACCATGAAAGCTACTGCTTCTCTGTGACTCTGACTCGCCCGTAGATTTCTCTCAAAACCTGCAGTAATAGAGGAGCTGAAAATCATTTATTTTCAACTCCACTTTCTGGTGCTCTACTATAAATGTATACTATCGATACCTCATTGATGTGGGGGAGGGAGTTAATTTGACGAGCTATAAAAATCATCTACTAATAGAACGAGATAATTTTCCTTTGTTTTTACCTGTTATTTTAGGTGTTGGGATATTAATTGGTGTTTATCTACCTTTAACGTCCCCACCGCTTGCTTTATATCTTCTTATA
>JAIRKP010000002.1 GCA_031260085.1 Holosporales bacterium
CTTTTGATTATGTTGATGCTTTTTTATACCATATTATATATGAAAATTCCATTTGTGTATGGAAGTTTATTTATTAAAATGTTATTTGGAATTTTCCTTATGTTATTAATTTTTTCATACAAGAACGCCTTTGTAAAATGATCATGCAGTGCCACAAAAGCGGCAGCTTAAGGGCACAGCGGGGCGCGAGTATGGTCTAATTATTATACCATACTCGCGCCCTAAGTCTGTCAATGATCACTTCGTTCTCCTCCTTGACAGACAATACGTTAATGAAATTTTTCAGAACACTCCCATCTGCCTATTTCTGTATGAGCCATTTAAGAAAAGCTAGTGGCTATAATTCTGACGATTACAAGTGTCTTTGTTGCCCAAAAAGCAATTGCTTTTTGGGCCCGGGGGCGCGAGTATGGTACGATATTATACCATACTCGCTCCCCCGGGCGATTATAGAAAATCCTCGATTTTCTATAATCGCAACACAATTTAGCAGTTATAATTCTCGATCACTCAAATAGCACTTAGAAGGATGTGATGTTTCAAAACGATATTCTTTAAATTTTATGGAACTTTTTTGCGGATTGATAACAGCGCTGGGTTCATGTCATTATAGATTCAGTTAGTATAGCGCTAGCTTATTCTCAAAAAATTTTCCCACACTAATTTTTAAGGAGTACCATTTATGAACACTATTATTGAATTTTCAAATTTTAAGCTTATTAATTTAGAATTATTAAAAGCTCACTTAAGAATAGAAAACGATATAGAAAATGAGTATTTAGAAATCGTAATAGATATGGCTGCCAATATTTTTGAATTGCAAATTGGCAAGTCAATTGCAAAGAAAAAATATAGTTATGTTTTCACTACTAGTTCAAAAATAATTATGGAAAAGATATATTTACCAGTGCAGCCCGTTATTGAGATATGTTTTGTAAAACAAGTAAAATCTAACACAAGTCTATATTTCCGCCAAGGAGAAGATAATGAAGGGATATATATAACATTATATAACTTTAAACATCCAATAGAAATTCAATATTATGCAGGGATGGTAAATTCATATGAACAAATTCCCAAAGATGTTCAATATGCTGTTTTACAAATAGCGAAAAATATTTATGACTGTGGAGATGAAGATATAACTCGTTTGGGCGCTGCTCAGCAAGTTTTAAATTCATATAAAAGCGTTTCAATTTCTTAATTTTTTTTGAAGGAGGCAAATATGAAAAATATATTACCAAAATTAACTGAAAAAGTTACTCTGCTCGAAAATAGCGAATTAGTCAATGGAACTACTGTTGCAAAATTTAAGGATTCCATAGAGGCCAGAGCTGCAATATCAGGGATATTCAATCTTGGAGGCTGGAGTTCTGACATGTTTGAAGTAATAATACTTAAGCCACCTCGAGGGTTTAGTAAAATCAACTTTACGGGGCTTAAAAGGCAGAATGAAATTTATATATATAAAGATCCATTTCAAACACTTCATACACGGTTCCTAAAAGGAACTATAATTAAGTGGAAATAAAAGCATCTAATAATTTGATTTGTGTGCAATGAAAATCCCGGATTTTCATCACGACCAGGGGGCCTAAAAAGCAATTGATTGTTGGGCGGAATCTTTATTTGCGTCTTACTTTGAAAAAGAAAATTAGTAGAATTGCTATAATGAAAACTCTCGAAGCTTCACTTTTTAGTATTTGCAATTGTCGTTCAATAATTACGTGAGTATAGGATTAATATAATATATTATCAATAACTCTATGCATCTGCCATGGGGCACGCTTTATGGTGAAATATTATACCATAAAGCGCGTCCCAGGGCCCGAAACGTTATTACTTTTCGGGCAATATAACTCAACCTATTTGAGTGTTTATATATACCTCAGTATGCTCTGAGTTTATTGCAAGAATTCTGGGCCTAAAGGTTTCGAAAAATAACGATGCTTTAGGGTCGGCAAGCCTTATTTGGCTGACCATTAAAAAATTCATCTCCTATTTCCACTTTTCAAGTATTAGAGCGATATGGTCTGTCAAGGAGGAGAACGAAGTGATCCTTGACAGACTAATGGCGCGAGTATGGTATAATAATTGTACCATACTCGCGCCCCGGGGGGCTGACAAGCTATTGCTTTTTGGGCACATTGACAGAACGTTGAATTCAAGTTAATATTACGTCATAGTTGGGGCGTAGCCAAGCGGTAAGGCAACGGTTTTTGGTACCGTCATTCCCAGGTTCGAATCCTGGCGCCCCAGCCATGTTTTAATTGATTTTTTCGTTTATATATGGCTGAGCATACCGGAAATTTTAAAATCGTTGCTAAAAATAGACGAGCTAAATTTGATTATGAAATATTGGAAACATTAGAAGCTGGGATTATTTTAACTGGTTCTGAAGTCAAATCCATACGAGAAGGTAAGGCTAGCATAAACGAAGCTTTCGTAAGCTCGATGGCTAACAAAAACGAACTATATCTTTTTAATGCTGACATATCTTTATATAAGCAAGCCAGCTATAACAATCACGAACCTCGAAGGCCTCGCATCCTTCTCGTTCATAAACGACAAAGAAACAGGCTCTTGATAGCAATACAACGCAAAGGAATTACAATTGTTCCGCTTACTATGTATTTTAATCATAAAGGCATATTAAAGCTCAGCGTTGCTTTAGCGAAAGGGAAAGACCCTGTCGATAAACGTGAGACGATAAAAAAAAGGGATTGGGATTTAGCAAAGTTAAAGATAATGAAACATTACAATCAATGAAAATCAAGTTATTAATAGAATACGACGGAACGAAATACTCTGGCTGGCAAAAACAAAAAACTCAACCATCGATTCAAGAAACTATTGAAATTGCAATAAAAACCATTTTTGCAAATTTATGCGAAATAACCCTTCACGGAGCTGGCCGAACAGACGCAGGAGTTCATGCGCTGGGACAAGTTGCTCACTTTGAAATTTCGGATCAGGCTATCATAAATAAATGGAAGCATAATTTAAAAAAACTCCCCCTAGCCATTAACGCAAATATGCTCGATTCGGGAATTTGTATTCTTGCGGCTGAGGAAGTGTCTGATAGTTTTCACGCCCGATTTGCGGCAATAATGAGACATTATCAATATTTAATCCTGAACAGAAGCGCTGATTCTCCATTGTATAATAAAAGAGTTTGGAACATTCATTCAAAATTGGATGAAAAAATTATGAACACAGCAGCTCAATTCCTAATAGGACATCATAATTTCAATGCATTTAGGTCGTCGCAATTCAGTGCTTCCAATCCGCATAGGACTATTTCTGATATCAAAGTTTATAGAAAAGATGATATCATAACAATAGAAGTATCTGCGAAATCGTTTTTACATAATCAAGTAAGAATTATAGTGGGAACATTAAAGGAAATAGGATTGGGGAAGAAAGAACCAGAATATGTAAAATTATTATTACAAAATAGAGAACGAATTCACGCAGGTCCGACTGCCCCTCCCTATGGTCTTTATTTCACTAAAGTGGAGTATTGATTTTAGGTTTGTTATAAAAAATGACAATTAGTGCATTTTTTGCTTGCATTCTTGAAAAAATAGTGGTATGTTTGGAGCACTAATAGTTGTACTTTATTTAAAGAGGTGTTATGAAAAA
>JAIRKP010000012.1 GCA_031260085.1 Holosporales bacterium
CCGGAGATATCAGTGGGTTTTCAGGCGTAATTGATGTAGATGAATCATACTTTGGTGGAATCAGAAAAGGAAAGAAAGGGAAAGATGCAGCTGTATTCAATAATCAAAAGCAAGGGAAACCTAGACAGTGTCGTACTCAGATTGATTGGTTATGTATAATCACATCAATGGATAGAGTCTGGAATCAGGATAAGAGACATACGAGGAAGTTTGATGGTATTAAGAAGGGGCATTTATCTATACTTTGAAGGAATGTTAATGGAGGCAATCATGAAAGCCCTGCTTCTTCAATGGGTTGATGATGGTTTTTAATATTTATCTAGGACAGCTCCTAAAATTTTCTGCTTAAGAATTACAACTTGGTCGGGAAGAGAGGATTCGAACCCCCGATACGATAAGTCGTATGTCGGTTTTCGAGACCGATCCATTCAACCGCTCTGGCATCTCTCCGTTCAATGGTGTATTGTATCGTGAAAAACCAATGTCAAGCAATAACTGTTTTATTGGAGATTGTAAACAAGTAAAATATAATAATCTCAGGAATACGGAATTATCATCAATATATAAACTGCTGTTGATAGTAACAAATGTGTTTTGCTGGATTTGAAATGGGAGATGGATCGATATAGCAAATTTCCTGGCCAACGCGTTGCAAACAAACATAATTCTCACCTCCCAAAATGAACGGTTTTCCATTTAAAGGTCAACTATTCAACTCCATTAAAGTATCGCCACATTTAACATCTGCAATAGTTCTTAATAAAACTTGAAAATCTCTTCTACCTTTATCCTAAACATAAACCGCTGGCACTTTTTTCTATCGAGAATTATCGCAGCTATGACCATATTTCTGGGAGTGTATTGTTCTGTTTTGTTGTTGTTCACACCGATCTTGATGACGCATGTGATTCCTTTCAGTTCTGCAAAACTATTGTAATTGCAACATCAAAAAACTTAGATATTTGCTCGGTGGCTATGCACTTTTTGGATACGATTGTATCTATAAAGCATTGCAAATTAACGAGGCTGAGGTCAAAATCGTGCGCTATATCTTCGATGAATTCCTGGAATTGATTACTGAAACTTTGAAGGACCTCAAAAGGAATTGTGAGACATAAAGGTACTGAATATAAAGGACGACATGAGTCAATCATTCATGTGGTGCGGAAAAATATATGAATAGGCATATTATTAAATATCGACAAAGTCCGGGAAATCTTGCATTCCTAAGAGCAGCAAAAGATCACGAGGGTGAACAACACGATCCTCAAGTTGCATAGATCAAAGATCTAACAGAAAAGAAGGGTGTCGCTGAATCGTACGTCAGGAGAATCATCAACCTCAACTATGTACTAGCGCTTTGGAGCGAGCAAGAAAAATTCTACCTGCAAAGTGCCCTTGGATGTTTGTCATATAATCTCATATATGGACGATATGAGATTTCCGCAACACTATCACCGCTGAAATTGATGCTGTAAGACATCGTGGCGTATTGCAAACAGTGTGGCTCCTCAGATTTTGGAATGCCTGACCGAATCCGCAATTATCACATAACCTGGATCTTCGAAGCGTATTGAAGGCAACAGATTATTGGATGAAGAAGTAAAATCAATCTATCAAAATATCAATATCAAAAAATTTAAGACACGAGATGAACAGGAGATAGCCGGGTATATCGAGACTCTGCAATTTGTGTTCGATAACTACGGAGAAATCATCGTTTCTGAATCGAACATTCTTCGGCTAAATAAAGAGATACTGAAATGCTGCAACAAAGATGAACGACGCAGAGGAAATCAAAAAAACATTGGAATCACCGACTCTAAGACATCACGATAACTCCACCGGAGGTGTGTTATCCCATAAACATTGGTCGGGAAGAGCGGATTCGAACCGCCGACCCCTATCCCCCCAGAATAGTGCGCTAACCAGGCTGCGCTACTTCCCGACTGTAAATCATTTGGTCGGGAAGAGAGGATTCGAACCTCCGACCTACTGCTCCCAAAGCAGTTGCGCTACCAGGCTGCGCTACTTCCCGCATCTATATAATAGATCGAAAAACTCTATTATATCAAGAGAATTCAGTGAATTGCATATTTTATATTCGAATACTTTTGTTCTGAAACTTCTGTTATTATTGTGTGAGTTTTTATTTCCGCTATGATCTGTTTTATAAGCATATTATTTAATGCATGCGAGGTATTTATTCCTCTAATTTCACCGATTATATCATATCCAAGAATTGATAAATCTCCTATCAAATCAAGACATTTATGCATTACTAACTCTTTTTCATATCTCAGGCTATTTTTAATCGTATGATCTGGCATAATAATAATAGTATTTTCTTCGGATGCGCCTTTCGCACCTCCTATTGTTTGTATTTTTTCGTAATCGTCTAGCCAGCCAAACGTTCGGGCCGAAGCTATATCTAATAGGTTATCATCAAGCTCGCAAGTGTGTGAATTGTTATTTTTTATAACTGGATTTATACGATCGTATGAAAGTGTTAGCGTAATTTTTGAAGTGTTAGCAGGTTCTATTGATATTTCGCCATTTTGATTGGCAATCCGCACTGGCTTGTTTATTATTATTGCTGGGGCGAAAGAATCTTGTAAACAAATTCCCGATCGTCTGATGCCTTCGACAAATATTTTAGCAGATCCGTCCATAATAGGAATCTCTTCAGAATCAACTTCGACGATAGCGTTTGTTATGCCTACGATTCGAAACGCAGCTAACAAATGCTCGACGACCGACATAGAGATGCCATCTTTATTTACTATTCTTGTGCACAATACAGGATTAACAATCGATGCTGTGGAAAGTTTTATTAGAGATTTATTCTCCGCAACATCCGTTCTTTTAAAAATAATTCCAGTCTTAACCTCAGCTGGAATAATTTTTATATTAGATGTTTTCCCGCTGTGAACACCAATACCTGAAAACTCTAAAGATTCATTTACAGTCGCTTCTGTTCTTAAATACATGTATCTAATTTAAATTAAGCTATTAATGTTATTTTATTGCCAATATACATAAAATTTTGATTTTTTTTGTTACAAAATATTTCAAAGGTTTCTGGTTCCCCAGGCGCGAGTGTGGTAAAATAAATTATACCACACTCGCGCCATAAGTCTGTCAAGGATCACTTCGTTCTCCTCCTTGACAGACCATATAGTTAATCTGCAACATCGGTAAGGTAAGTATAGTATCAAGGTTATGTTAAAAAATATCCAATTAGAGTCACAGAAAGCGGCGGCTTTTCTGTGCACACGGGGGCGCGATTATGCTAAATCTATGATTTAGTGCAAAATCAAAGATTTTGCCCGAAGTTTCTTCGGATAATCGCGTCCCCGTGTAGCAGTCGAAAAGCATTAGCTATCTTTCGAAATGATGAGAAGACGTTATCCTCATTTTCATCTTTTTTTTAATTTGAGATCGCGATATATTGTTTTTCGATAGCTTATGTGTTAGATTACCTAAAGTAATTTTTACTTATAGGTGTATGCTCATGACGAAATATGAGTTGATATCCGAGATGTCAAGACTTTCAGGGTTAACAAAAGCTGATGCCGAAAGAGCACTCGAGGCGTATTTACAAGCTGTAGAGACTGCTTTGAAAAACGGCGAAGAGGTTAAGTTGATAGGTTTTGGATCATTTATCACGACTCGAAAGGAAGCTACGATCGGGAGAAACCCAAAAACGGGTGAGACTATGAATATTCCGGCTAGAACAGTCCCAAAATTTAGACCTGGGAAACAGCTCAAAGAAGCGATCGGAAAATGATATTTGCTTTTGACTAGCAACTCGATAGAAACATACTATGAGCAAGGGGAAATTCAACCGAATCAGTGTATGTGAAGAGGTGGGCATCTATCACGATTGATTAAGGGAATTGTTTTTTGATTTTGTTAGTCAAAAGTCGTAATATTTAATAATCGTGAAAGTTATCTAAAATGGCTGTATAGATTTTTTGAAGCTTTATTAGATCTTGGATGTCTATATACTCGTTTATTATATGCGCATTTTTGATAGGAGATCCTATCTCAACAACATCGGTTATTTCTTTTATAAATAGAGCGTCCGAATTTCCGCCAGAAGTTCCTATTTCTGGCTTTCTGTTTTCTTTTGTTATAGCAGCTTGTAGAAATTCGATAAACTCTTTTTTAGCGCCGATGAAAGGATTTCCAAATCTTTCGAAAAATGCTGTAGTGTTCTTGTCAAGCCTGAGTTTTATAAAGTTTTCGAGCATTTCAAAATTCCACAAATCATTAAATCTTATGTTAATTTTTGCAGAAGCATAAGGTGAGATTATATTTCTTACATTGTTTCCAACATCTATTGATGTTACCTCAAGATTCGTTGGTGAAAAATTTTCACTTCCATCATCGAATTTATAAGTCGAAAAGAAATGTAATAACTCTATAAATTTGTGAATATGATTACCCAATCCCTTAGAATTTACGACATGGCATTGATTGCCGCTTGAATGCAAATCGATATTCAAACTCCCCTTGCAGCCAATTTTTATATACTCTCCTGAACAGCCTGGAGAGCAGCTTTCGCACAATACACATCCCGTTATCGATTCTCGTTTTTCTTTTAAAAATTCTATGACTCTCTTTGTTCCATTATCTCCCATTACTTCTTCGTCGCTTGTTAAAATAAAACTAATGGAAAATTCTGGGTTATTATTTTGTAAAAAATCAGAAACGGCAGCAAAACATGCAGATAACGGTCCCTTCATATCATTAGTTCCTCGGCCGTATAGTCTTCCATTGGCTGATGTTAACGCAAAAGGAGAAAAACTCCATCCCTCAAGAGGAGGAACAACATCTAAGTGTCCTGCAAAACATAGATTTTTTTTAAAGTCTCGAAGTTTGGCATATAAATTAGAAACGTTCTCAAACCTCAATTTAGTGCAGCTAAACCCTAAATTGCTTAAAAACTCAGAGCAATAATCAATTGCTCCATCATCATTCGGAGTTATACTTTTAAACGATACTAAATCTTTTAGAATTTTTATTAGAAAGTCAGACATTTTTAAGTAAAACACTATTGAAAATTAATATATCATCCTAACATTAATTATTGCAATGTTCCACTATTGTTAAGCGGAATACCCGAAAAACTATGCTTTTCAGGCACACACGGAGCGCGAGTATGGTATTAAAATTATACCACACTCGCGCCATCAGTCTGTCAAGGATCACTTCGTTCTCCTCCTTGACAGACTATAGGGCTTATCTGTACTAGGGCAATATTATAGTTGTTTCCTTAGAAATTACTAGCTTAACATCTCAAGAAATTCTACCACGCTAATGTTTTTTCTCAAAAAAACTATGCGGTTCTTAACTGAAACGATTAAAGGAAAGAAGACGGAACTTAGATGCAAATATGCAACCGAGTACACTCCAAGCAGAATATGGCCTGGTTATCGTCAGAACTCATATTTAGTTCATTTAAGATAGGAACTGAAGAAAAACTTTAGCAATTCGCGACTTCGTTATGTTTAGTTTTTCAGTATGACCGCCATAGTTTATAATTGTCTGAAGGCATTATCATTGGCTGGGAGACCTGGATTCGAACCAGGGTTAACCGGTCCAGAGCCGGGGGTTCTACCTCTAAACTATCTCCCAATGCAGTTCATTGGACCATACTTCTGAGTTACTTTCAAGGATAATTTGGGAGACTATTGGTATAGTCTATAAGTATCTTTATTAAACAACCTTTATAATCAGGAGTATAGCATATGGAGAGGTATAAAAGATATCCATTAGTGTCCGAAAATCGGCCGGTTTTTCCCATCTCTAATACTCATTACTCTATTGCTGCATGTTTCAATACGAGGTCTAAGAATTGCGGAAAAATAGAGAGTTGCTTAAATCTTCTAAATCAACCACCTTTTCTAACCCCGGAGTATTTTCCTTTTTAGAACGAGAATAATAAAGAAACAGATTAGCCTAAATAGTCTGTCAAGGAGGAGAACGAAGTGATCCTTGACAGACTGATGGCGCGAGTGTGGTATAATTATTAATACCATACTCGCGCCCTGGAGGCCGAAAGCCAGGCTTTTGCGCAATAATCTAAGCTCTGATACCTCGAATAATGGATGAAAAAGGAAAGGAGACTAAAGTACCGGGGAAAATTCTAAATCTACCAGATTTTAGCCATGAAAAAGGATATCACAGAAATATTCTGTATTATTCTATTTTATAAAGGGATTATCATAATCTTCCAAGTTATGAGAGATTTGTTATGCTTCAATTTCAAGGAACATCGCAGATAAGGGGTATATATCCAAGGAGACGTTCAGAAAATTGTATATATAATTGTATGGATAAAAACCCTGTATCTCACCTATTGGATCTTAATCCATTGTTCGCGTTGGTACCAAAATACCTTAAATTATTCTCGTGTTGGGTTTGTATATTTATGCTAACATAAAGGGAAATAAATCATTTAATAACATGGATTTTAATGTTTTCAATAGTATCTGAGACAATAAATTGGGGCGATAAGGAATTAACGATAGAAACAGGGAAATTAGCGAGACAAGCTGATGGAGCCGTTTTAATAAAATATGGAAAGACTACTGTATTATGCACCGTTGTATATGAAAAAAAACCAGCTGAGAATGCTAATTTTTTCCCATTAACAATTAACTATCAAGAAAAGTTTTATGCAGCGGGGAGGATTCCTGGAGGATTCATAAAAAGAGAAGGAAAGCCATCAGAAAGAGAAGTGTTAATAGCAAGACTGATAGACAGGCCTATAAGACCTCTTTTTCCAGATGGATTTTTGAATGAAGTTCAAGTCATTTGCACAGTTCTGAGTTATGAGAAAGGATGCAACCCCGAAATAGCTGCTATGATTGGGGCATCCGCTGCGTTAAGCATTTCGGGCATGCCATTTTTAGGGCCAGTTGCGTGTTGCAGAGTAGGCTATACAGAACGCGATGGATTTGTGTTAAATCCGACCGAAAAGCTGAAGGGAAACATATTGGATTTAGTCGTTGCAGGAACTGCAGATGGAATTTTGATGGTTGAGTCAGAGGTTAAGGAATTGCCTGAGGATATTATGCTTGAGGCAGTGATGTTTGGGTTTGAATCATTTCAGCCTGTTTTGAAAATGATAGAATCTGTAAAAGCAAAAATCAAGAAGCCTACTATGCAAGCGGTTCCTTTTATAGAGCAACATGCAAAGGCGTTTGAAAAAATTACAAAACTTTCTAAAAAGAAAATAACAGAAGCTCTGAAAATTACCAAAAAGCTGGAAAGAAGAAACAAACTGGCTGAAGCTAAAGAAGAAGTCCTTAAAGAACTTGGAAGTGAGTATGAAAAAGTTGTTCTTGATTCTCTGTTTGAAAACTTATTATCAAAAATAATGCGACAGAATCTTTTGAAAACAAAGAAAAGAATAGATGAGAGGGATTTAGATCAGGTAAGAGAAATCTGCTGCGAAATCGATGTTTTGCCAAAGGTTCACGGAAGTGCTGTATTCACGCGCGGAGAAACCCAGGCGCTTGTTGTTTCAACTTTAGGTTCGAGTTTTGACGAGCAAGTTATTGATGATATTATAGGGGATGGAAGCGAAAGATTTTTATTGCATTATAATTTCCCACCATATTCAGTTGGAGAGATAGGCAGGCTTGGAGCGCCTGGAAGAAGAGAGATAGGTCATGGCAAGTTGGCATGGCGTGCTTTGAATCCTGTGTTCCCCGCCAAAGAAGTTTTCCCATATACCGTGCGAGTTGTTTCAGATATAACCGAATCGAATGGCTCATCTTCAATGGCTACGGTTTGTGGGGCTTCTATTTCTATGATGGCGGCTGGAATTCCTTTGAAATCACCTGTTGCTGGGATTGCGATGGGGTTAATAAAAGAGGGCGAAGAATACGTTATTCTCTCAGATATCATGGGTGATGAAGATCACTTGGGAGATATGGATTTTAAAGTAGCGGGAACAGGAAACGGAATAACTGCGCTTCAAATGGATATTAAAATCACCAGCATTAACAAAGAGATAATAAAAGCAGCTCTAGCTCAAGCTAAAAGCGGACGTCTGCATATATTGAAAATTATGAATAATGTTATTTCTAGTGCTAGGCAAGAGCTAAGTGAAAATGCTCCGAGAATTGGGTTAGTTACTATATCTAAAGATAAAATAAAAGACTTGATAGGCCCGGGCGGAAAAGTTATAAAAGAAATTTGTGAAACTACTAAAGCGAAGATTGACATTTCAGAAAGCGGAGTTGTTTCAATTTTTTCATCTGATAAAATAAAAATGGAACAAGCAGTTGATGCAATAAAGGCAGTATGTTGCTTGCCTGAAATAGGTTCTATATTCGACGGCAAAGTTGTCAAAATAATGGATTTTGGAGCTTTTGTTTCTATAGGAAATAAGGAAGGGTTGGTTCATATCAGCAATATATCTGAACATAGAATAAATGAAGTTTCAGATGTTTTGAAACTCGGCCAAAAAGTTAAAGTAAAAGTCATAGATATTGATGATAGAGGAAGAATAAAGCTGACTATGAAAGGAGTTTAATAGACTTTTTTCCTTTCACAATCAGAATTAGTGTCTTCGGGGCGCGAGTATGGTATAATTTTGATACCATACTCGCGCCATGCGTCTGTCAAGGATCACTTCGTTCTCCTCCTTGACAGACTCGTTAATATTAAGGGGTTATGAGAGATATCAGTTTGGAGTCATAGAAAAGTAGTGGCGGTTCTGTGACTAGGGGGAGCGATTATGATAAATTTTTGTTTTATCATAATAGCGCCCCAAAGCGGAGTAAGACAATCGAAGATCTTCTAACTTCGCAACCAAAATTACTAGAGGTAATAATATTTCAATTGTTCCACGTGGAACATTTTGCTTCCACCCCGCGGGATATGGTGAAAGCCCTCTCCTTCAGGCGAACACTTCAGTATAGCATAGATATATAGTACTTATTGGAGAGATAGCTAGAAGGTAAAGATATTTTGTTGTAACAACTGGATCTGTTAATATTCTTATATTCATTTGTTTAATCTGCTTTATAAGCGACATTTGGAACTCTCGGCTTCAGCCAAATGGGAATACATTGTTTTGGAAGTTAAGTGTTTTTAGGTCGCCCAGCAGAGTGTTTTGTGATTCTTTGCTTTTCGAAGCATTTTTATACTAAAATCTGTCAGTCAACAACCAAAGACCTTTAGAACTCCAGTAAAGATTTAACATCTCGAAGTTTTTAGTCTGTCAAGGAGGAGAACGAAGTGATCCTTGACAGACTGATGGCGCGAGTATGGTATAATTTATGATACCATACTCGCGCCCCGGAAGCCTATTATGAAAGGAAATCTTACTCATGCTATGGATCAGAAATTTATATATGCTGTAACTATTATTCAAGATGCTGCGCAAAATGCCGGGTTAAATCCCGGCATATACAAGATGATTGATAAAAAACATAAAGTCATTTATGTGGGCAAGGCGAAGCATCTGAAGAATAGGTTGCTCTCTTATATCCATATTGAAAAGTTAGCAAACCGACTAAAGATGATGGTCTCTAATATAGCTAAGATTGAATTTACTATTACAAATTCAGAGATAGAAGCTTTTATTCTCGAGAATAATTTGATAAAACAATTAAAGCCTTTTTATAACATTTTATTAAAAGACGATAAAACCTTTCCTTATATTGTTATAGATGAAACCTCAGATTATCCCCGGATTTTTAAATATAGGACAATAAAGACTATGGGGAATAATTTTTTTGGTCCGTATCCTGCAGTTAATACATTGCATGATATGTTAAAAATAATTCAGAAAACGTTTTTATTAAGAAGTTGTACTGATAATTATTTTTCTAATAGACAGAGGCCTTGTCTACAGTATTTTATAAAAAGATGCTCAGCTCCTTGTCTTGGCAAAATTTCCAAAGATGAGTATATTAAATGCATAGATTTTGCTAAAAATTTGTTAATTGGAAAGGATGAAACAGTCCGGACAAGTTTAATTGAGCAAATGAGAGAAGCTTCTAAAAATCTTGAATTCGAAAAAGCTGCAGTAATTCGCGATAAAATAAAATCTATAACTGAAATACAAGCCAAACAATATGTTCAAATTTCGAAGACATCCTCGATTGATTTTATAGCAATAGCCAAAGGGCAAAATACTTCAGTTGTTTTTGTTTCTTTTTTTAGGTCCGGGAGAAATGTTGGCTCTGAGAAATTCATTATTCAAAATTCTCTTGAATCTATGGATGAATCTGCGATTGCTGGATCTTTTATAATGCAATTTTATTTAAATGTGACTATTCCATCTGTGATAGTTATTAATAAAAATATAGAAAATAAAGAGCATATAATTAACTATATTTTTACTCAATGTAAAATAAAAACTAAAATAATTGTTGGGAATAAAGGAATATACAAGAAAATCATAGACTCTTGCGTTAATAATGCGCAAATACAATTATCTAAGGACTCTTCCAGCGAGTACCAAAAGCCGTTAATTGAGCTATCTCATATGTTTGGAGATGTGAAAATTAATAGAATAGAAACTTATGATAATAGCCATATACAAGGAACCAATGCCTGCGGGGTAATGATCGTTTTTGAAGATGGAAAACTTAAAAGGGAGAAAAATAGAAGATTTAATATAGACAAAAAGACAGCCAATGACGGCGATGATTTAAATATGATGAAGTTTGTTCTTCAAAAGAGGTTTAAATCGAAAAGCATTGTTGAAAAACCAGATCTTTTGATTATTGATGGCGGAAAAGCTCAAGTTCATGCAGCTCAGCAAATCACAGAAACCTTAGAGCAAAAATGCAACATAATTGGGATAGCTAAACAAAATCACAGGAGGATTGGGGATGAAAAAATTGTGTTCGCAGATGGAAAAGAGATAAATCTTGAAAGAGACAGTCTTTTATTAAATTTTTTAATAATGCTACGAAACGAAGCTCACAAAACAGCCATAATGTTTCATAGAAAAAAACGAACCAAAGGACTGTTGAAATCAGAGCTTGATGAGATTAATTTTATTGGAAGTATTAGGAAAAAGAAGTTATTAGAGCATTTTGGATCTATTGAAAATATAAAAAAAGCTTCGATAGAAGATTTAAAGGTGGTACAAGGAATTAAAAATCATTATGCTAAAGTAATCGTTGATTTTTTTAATAGAGGCCGCAAATGAAAAAAGTTATGAACATTCCGAATATTTTAACAATGTCGCGAATAATTATCTTGCCCTTTTTTGCTTTCTGCTTTTTTTTGCAATCTCAGTTTGGGATTTATTTAACTTTGTGTATATTTTTATTGTGTTGCCTCACCGATTTTTTAGATGGATATTACGCAAGAGCCTATCGCCAGACCACAAAACTTGGTCAAATGTTAGATCCAATGGCTGATAAAATTTTAATTTCGGTTGCAATATTGTTTATCGTTGGATTTAAATTTGTATCCGTTTTTTCTCTAATCCCAGCCGCGATTATCTTATGTCGAGAAATTATAATCTCTGAAATCCGTGATATAGCCTCAGTATCACGCAAAATATTTAAAACATCTAAATTAGCTAAATTGAAAACGGCGTCTCAGATGCTCGCCATAGCCTTGTTAATATATTCAAAAGCAATTGATAGTGTAGCGCTGTCTGTAATCGGAGAACTCCTGCTTTGGGGAGCATCCTTAGCCTCCATAATCTCAGGAATCAGGTATTACAGACAACATCACTTACGGCTCTTTTAGCAAAGACAAGAGTCTATCCTTCTCTGCATTTGATATTGGTTTATTTGATATTCGTGCAATTTTCATAAATTCCTTTCGTGCCACATCATATCTCATTCCATCGTCAACATCTTGCAGCGTCATATCCTGGATTTCCTGTTGCTGACCATAAGTTCCTGGCTGTTGAGGCCATAATCCTCCTTGAGTCGACTGCTGATTCCTAGGATCGAGTGGCATTCCCTGTTGTTGAGATCCTACTCCTCCCTGATAAGGTTGTTGATTCCCAGAAGCATATGGCTGCTGTCCATTGTTCCACATCTGCTGAGGCCCTACTCCCTGAGGTTGCATTCCTGGCCGCTGACCATACGCTCCTTGCTGTTGTTGAGGCCTTGGGACTCCTTGATGAGATTGCTGAGTCCCAGGAGTGTATGGCATTCCCTGCTGCTGTTGAGATTGTCCATAATTACCAGGTGGTATTCCCTGCTGCTGCTGAGGCCCTAGTCCCTGCTGAGGTTGCATTCCTGGCCGCTGTCCATAAGCCCCTTGTTGTTGAAGCCTTGGGACTCCTTGATGAGATTGCTGAGTCCCAGTAGCATATGGCATACCTTGCTGTTGAGCATAAACTCCCTGCTGCTGAGGCCCTAGCCCATGCTGAGTTTGTTGATTACCATAAGATGGCGGAATACTTGGCTGAGCATACCCCTGCTGCTGTTGATTACCATAAGGAGACACACCTGGCTGCTGAGCTCCTACTCCTTGAGGTGATGATCCTTGTTGTTGTGCATTGTTCAACATCTGCTGTGATCCTGCCCCTCTTTGCTGAGGCTGCTGGTTACCAGGAGCGAATGACATACCTTGCTGCCCATAAGCTCCCGGCTGCTGTGATCCTACTCCTTGTTGTGGCATCCCCGGCTGTTGAGCATTATTCCACACCTGCTGTGATCCTGGTCCTTTTTGCTGAGGCTGCTGATTCCCAGGAGCGTATGGCGGAATCCCCTGTTGCTGCCCATAAGCTCCCGGCTGCTGAGACCCTACTCCTTGTTGTGGCATACCTTGCTGTTGAGCATTATTCCACACCTGCTGTGATCCTGCCCCTCCTTGATGAGATTGCTGAGTCCCAGCAGCATATGGCATACCTTGCTG
>JAIRKP010000082.1 GCA_031260085.1 Holosporales bacterium
GAGTCCAACGGGGCGCGATTATGATAAATCATAGATTTATCGCAAAATCAAAGATTTTGCCCGAAGTTTCTTCGGATAATCGCGCCCCGTGGAACCCTAAAAGCAACTGCTTTTAGGGCTCAAGGCTGCTTATTATACTGTTTACAATGACTGGAAGAAAGAGATTCGAAAGAGGTCTATTTCTCCCATAGCACAATTGAGTCGGTTCACACGAAATTTTTAAAGCTTAGCCCCCCTGGGGGCCGAAAGCATTCGCTTTGTGGGCTATATCAGCAGTGGATTTCTACTCCAAAGCTTACGTATCCTAGCTATACTCCGATTCTGCGCAGCGTGCCTTCTTGCTTTAATTCTGATTATTATGAAGTTTGCGGCGGCGTATGTATAAGAGATTTATTTCCAGACTAAAGATGCTATACGAAGCCTTGGTAAGTAAGTATATTATAAAGGTTCCGTTTAGATATCCAATGAAGCACTCCCGTAATCCGTTTCTATTATTATTGTTCTCATATGCAAATAAACTTCCTTCGAAACATTTGACAGAAATAAAATTACGATATATAATGAAATAATATATAACTTGTTACAATGTTTTTTAAGGTCATAAGGATATGATGCTGATTAATAGAAAAATATTAATAATCCTAGCATTTGACCAAAAAACGTTCAGCTATCGATACCGAAACTATACTATCAAAATTTAAATTTTAGCAATTAATAGTATAACTTTTTATTCAGAGGTATCGATCATGAAAAAACAATTAAAGGCAATTTCTCTATTAGCGGGCACTGCAATCGGAACTGGAATGATTTCATTGCCCATCGTTTTAGCAAAATTCGGAATCATTGGCAGTTTAGTGTTGATGATTTTTTTCTGTTGGGTAACATATGTCTCAGCCATGGTGCGTTGCGAACTCAACATAAACTCCAAATCTGATTTTAATTTAAAAGACGTTGGTTTATTTTGGGGAGGCAGAATATATGCCAGCGTTGGAGATATTTTTAGCATTGAATTTTGCGTTGTTATCAGCTTATATCTTTGGCGGAGCTTCATTAATAAGATCTTTTATGTTTGAAGAATATCAATTTACGACAGTAGCTATCGGAATTTCGGTTTTTCTTGTATGTATTTTTTTATTCTCTTCCGCTTCATATTGGAGATATTTCGCGTACAAAAACCTGGAGCACAGTAATACCCATCATATTCACATCATTTGGATTTCAAGGATCCCTTCACACTCTCACAAAATTTGCAAATAACGAAAAGGAAATAATACGAAAAGCCTGTTTGTTTGGCAGCATAATTCCGGCGGTCGTATACTGCCTTTGGGTTACATGCGTCTTAGCAATCATTTACAATTCAACCCCTGACAGCTTTAGCAAAATGCTAATCCAACCAATAGAGGTCAGCGAATTAATACACATACTTGACGAGACAACGGAAATCAAAATAATTCAGCCTGTTGTGTGGATTGTTTCGTTTTTGGCTATCATGACATCAGTTGTTGGCGTTGGCTTGGCTTTTAAAGAAATCTTAGAGAAAGACCTCGTGAAGAAAATAAGTGGTAAAATCCAAAGAAACATTGCTGCGACTATGCTTATGATCATGCCAGCTACATTGGTTGCTATATTCGTGCCTAATGCATTTATACGCGTTTTGAGCTTTGCAGGTATCATCTTGGTAATTATATCTATAATTATTCCCATTTGTCTATATGATCGGCGACAAATCGGCTCTGCTTGTTGCGGAGCTTATAGCCTTAATTCTTTCTATTGGTTTCGCAAAAGCCAGAAGAGGTGATACTCCGAAGATAGAAATAGACCTGCCAATAATATTCATGGTAGGGTTGGGGATAATTGTTTTTGGCATCATCGACATCTTTGCTAAATGAAGAGGGTGGGGCCCTAAATGTTGCCGCTTTTATGGCCCTTTCGAGTAGAATGGATTCCATTATCTTAAATCCTTTTTTATATGGTGCCTTATATTAACATAGTTACCGTACATATTCTCTAGCTCTTGTTACTATAACCAGTGAGTATCCCATATGCTATGTGAGCCGTATCTGCCTAGCTTTATATTATACTGAAGTGTTCCCCTCAAAGGCGAGGGGTTGTACCCTATCCCACGGGGTGGAAGTAAAAGAGCTGGTTGAAGTTGATTGCTAGAAAAGCAGATGCTTTTCTGTGACTCCAATTGGATATCTGAAATAATCAACTTACAAGGAGCAGCTATCTAAGACAGCAATTTTGTCAGCTGCGCCCGCGGGTGGTTACAGAAAAATTGTTCTACGTGGAACAATGTAGTGTTTTGAGCATAGGATGTGAATTGTAAGGCTGTGACCGGAAAAGTGAATACTTTTTCGTGCCCCCAAGGCGCGAGTATGGTACAATATTCTATCATACCCCGGGGTGGAGTTGTTTCAGTTCCGAGGAAAGTCTACTCAATTAAATAACCTCAGTTTTGGGTAAGGAACCTGCCTTGAAGTTGTGTTTCTTATACGAAACTAAAGTTAATGAACATTTATCTTCTAAAGACGATAGTTTCGATAATGCTTACAAAGCTGATAATATAGTGAACTCTTAATATAATGAATCTATATTATGATGTTCTTTTTATTGTTTCGTATTATACTCAAGTGTTCGCCTCAGGGCGAGGGCTTTAACCTTATATCTCGGGGCGGAAGTAAAACTTGAACAAAAGTTAGAGATTCGAAAATTAATCTCTAATTTGATAGGGAAAATTAATAGAGAATCAGATTAGCCTACAGTCTGTCAAGGAGGAGAACGAAGTGGTCCTTGACAGACTATAGGCGCGAGTATGGTATAATTTCTATATCATACTCGCGCCCGCTTGGTCACAGAAAAGCCATTCTCTTATTCGATACCAGCTATTGCTGATTCGAGAAACTCGTGGATATCGCCATCTAAGACTGCGAGTGCATTTCCTTTTTCATAGCCCGTTCGGGTGTCTTTAACCATTTGGTATGGCTGCAAAACGTATGAGCGGATTTGATTTCCCCAAGAAATATCCGTTTTCTCTTGGGAAGCTTTTGTTTCAGCTTCTTGTTCGCGCAGTTTTTTTGCGTATAATTTAGCTCTGAGCATTGTCATCGCTATGTCCTTATTTCTATGCTGAGAACGATCTGTTTGGCATTGGGTAACAATGCCCGTTGGAATGTGAGTAATCCTAACTGCGCTCTCTGTTTTATTAACGTGCTGCCCGCCGGCTCCTGAAGCCCGATAAGTGTCTATTCGTAGATCCGTATCCAATATTTTAATTTCGATATCCTTGTTGACTTCAGGAACAACAAAAACTGAGGCAAAGCTCGTATGTCTTCTTGCGTTTGAATCAAATGGCGAAATACGGACAAGTCTGTGAATCCCCGATTCTTTTTTCAACCAGCCATATGCCTTTGCTCCTTTGATATAGAGAGTGATAGATTTTACTCCCGCTTCTTCGCCGTCGTTTTTATCCGTGATTTCAAGCCCATATCCCCTTTTTTCGGCCCATCTTGAATACATCCTAGCCAACATTTCGGCCCAGTCTTGAGCTTCAGTTCCGCCCGCTCCTGCATTTATTTCAACAAAGCAATTGAGCGAGTCATGTCTTTTATTCAGTATAGATTCAATTTGTAAAGATGACGCCTCTGTGACTAATTCTTCAAGAGATTTTTCTAAGGTTGATCTAAAATTCTCATCATTTTCTGATTCTGACAAATATATCAAGTCCAATAAATCCTTTAGTTTATTTTCCAACATATCTACAGGCAATATTGTATTTTTCAAATGCTCCTTTTCGGTGACTATTGATATAGCGTTTTCAGAATCATCCCAAACGTTTGGGGTTTCTAATTTTAAATTTATTTCATTTAGTTTTTTTAATGTTTCTTCGTAATTTATAAAACTTTTTATTAATGCAATAGACTTTTCTATATATTCGACATTTTTTTGTTCAGTTGGATTCATGGTAAAATTACCTTAACCCAAGATATGATTCAACAGCTCTTGACGCCAAAGCACCTTGCCCTGCGGCATAAATTGCCTGTTTTAAGCTATTAGAAACAACATCACCAGCTGCAAAAATTCCTTTACAGGACGTTTTTGTTTCCGCGCAAACGATATAGCCGCTGGTATCTAATTTTACAAGATTCGCAATAAAGTCTGAAGAGGGAACTGTTCCAATAGCTATAAACACTCCGTCAACGTTTAAACTTGAGGTAGCGTCAGTTATGCTATTCTTCAAAATAAGTTTTTCGACAGAATTATTTCCAATGATTTGCGTTACATTTGAATTCCAAATGCATGATATAATTTTATTTGAGAATAACTTTTCTTGCATTAGTTTATCGGATCTCAATATATCTCTTCTATGAATTAAATAAACACGGCTTGCTAAATTGGACAAAAACATAGCCTCCATAACAGCAGTGTTCCCGCCGCCTATAACTGCGACCGTTTTTCCTTTGTAAAGCGGTCCATCGCAAGTCGCACACCAAGAAACACCTCTATTAATGAATTCATCTTCGCCAGGAATGTTTAAATGTTTATGGCGTGCTCCAGTTGCTATTACTACAGTTTTAGAAATTATAGAATCATTTGATGAGAAATTTATTTCAAAAAATCCATTATCTGTTTTGGAAATTCTCTCGACTGATTCATAGACAATTTTTATTCCAAACGATTCTGCATGCTCTATCATCTTTTCCATTAGATCAGCGCCCGAGATAGATGTAAACCCAGAGTAGTTTTCGATCATAGTTGTATTAACTAATTGCCCACCTGGATTGTTCCCAGCGATTACCAAAGGACTCAACCCTGCGCGCGCTGAATATATAGCGCAAGTCAACCCTGCCGGGCCTGATCCTATTATTACGACATTTTTCATCTTTATACCATCAACATCCCGCCGTTAACATGAATAGTTTGCCCTGTTATATATGACGCTTCTTTAGAGGCCAGAAAACAACAAGCAGACGCAATTTCCGCGGGTTCTCCAAGCCTACACATAGGAATCTTAGTTATGAAACGTTCTTTTGCTTGCTCAGGAAGTTTATCTATCATCGAAGACGAAATAGCCCCTGGAGCCACGCAATTGACGGTCACCCCTTTTCTCGCATATTCAAGAGCGATTGCTTTAGACATGCCGACAATGCCCGCTTTGCTGGCGCAATAATTAACTTGCCCTATATTCCCAGTAAACCCGACAACGGAGCTGATATTAATGATTCGTCCAAATCTTCTTTGCGCCATGGAGGATATTGCATTTTTCGTTAATATAAAAGCGGCTCTCAAGTTTATATCCAAAACATCGTAAAGATCCTGATCGGTCATTTTGGCAAATAACATATCTTTATTGATTCCAGCATTATTTATCAAAACGTCTATATTACCAAGCTGATCTTCAGCTCTTTTTATTAATTCATTTGTATCGTTAGGATTTGATAAATCACATGGTAAAATCAAGACTTCTTTCCCTGTTGTTTCTTTTATTTCTTCAGCGACATTTTGAAGAGAATCTAATTTCGTTCCAGAAATAGCAATATCAGCCCCTTGTTTCGAAAAATATTTTGCAATAGCCCTTCCAATTGAGCCGCTTCCTCCCGTTATTAAAACTTTATATGCTTCCAATGAAAATAGCATAACAAACTCCTTGCCAATAATTTAACTTTCTGTTTTAATAAATTCTTCAATTTGCGCTACGGTTTCTAAGTTCATAACATTCGCATTTGGATCAGATCTTTTTATCATTGAAGATAATACCTTTCCTGGCGCTATCTCTATTATATTTTGTATTTCTGGATCTTCTTTTATAAAATCAATAGTTTCTCTCCAGCGGATCCTTCCCGTCATTTGCCTTATTAAATAATTGTGAACTAGCTGTTTATTGTTTAATGGCTTGGCTGTAACGTTCATAATAACTGGAATTTTGAAGTCACTGAATTTTATGTTTTCTGCCAAAAAAGCATCTAACTTAATAGCTGCTTGAGCCATAAGAGGGCTATGAAATGGCCCACTCGTATTTAATTCAATGAAATTAGTTGCTCCTCTATCTTTTGCTTTTTCCGCAACTAATTTTACAGTTTGCCGATCTCCACTAATAACAACTTGAGATAGAGAGTTGTCATTTGCAATAACACAAACATTTCTTCCAGATTGATAAGGCTTCACGAGATCTTCAATCTCCGGAGCAGCCACTCCAATAATAGCGACCATAGAATAAGCCGCATCATTATCGAAAGATTTTGCCATTAATTCTCCTCTTATGCGAACTAACTTGGCTGTATCTGAAATAGAAAGAACCCCAGCAACACAGAGAGCTGAATATTCCCCAAGTGAATGCCCTGCGAGATATTTGCAGTTTTTAGTTATGTTATAGCCATACTCTTTCTCAAGTATCGTAGCGCAAATTAAACTAACAGCAAATATTGCAGGTTGGGCATTTTCTGTTTTTGTCAATTCTTCAATTGGGCCTTCATCAATTAATTTCGACAGCTTAAATGAAATAGCATCTTCAATTTCTTCCATAACTTCAATTCCGGATTTAAATCCATGAACAAATGAAGCTGCCATTCCAACTTTTTGCGTCCCTTGCCCTGGGAAAATGAAGCAGCTATACATAATGACCCTATTTCTATTTGCGAAGTTCTAATCGTTTTATAACATTTTGGTATCTTGATTCGTCAATATTTTTCAAATAATCAAGCAACCTTCTTCTTTTGCTCACCATAATTAAGAGACCTCGCCTTGTATGGAAGTCTTTTTTATGAATACCCATATGATTGGTTAAATTTCTAATACGCTCTGTTAAAACCGCAACCTGAACCTCAGGAGAACCTACGTCTCCTTCGTGTCTTTCGAATTCTTTTATCAGTGCAATTTTTCTTTCTGCAGTTATCGACATCTTTCTACTCCTTTCTAAATTCAAATATCCTTTTAGGATAAATATGATCGCTTGAAACTAAAACCATTCCAAGAAATCCATTTTCGGAAGACGCGAGGCACAGACCATCAATATTATCGCTAAATTCCCGTGATATACATCTTCCTTGACTTAAATCCAAAGCATCCTGACACGAAACGAAAATAACAGGGATGTCGTCCAGTACATTTTCGAGCGGAATCATAATACTCTCAATATTATCTCTATTCTCCTTTAATTCGTCAAGGCAAATAGCATTATCAATTGAAAACTTGCCATCCGCAATACGCCGCAAAGACCAAGCATGCCCGACGATATTAAGAGCATCAGCAATATCTTCACAAAGCGAACGAATATAAGTTCCGGGAGACACTTCAGCGCAAAATTTGAAAATATGATCATCAGTTTGCCCGAGACATTTCAAAGAAGTAATGTTTATAGCCCTCTTTTCTAATTCCAGAGCATTCCCTTTTCGAGCCAGTTTATATGCCCTAACTCCATTAACTTTAATGGCCGAATAAGCAGGAGGCAGCTGAAATTGAGGGCCAATAAACCGAGGTAAAACTGAATATACTTCACCTAAATCAGGGATTCTTCCAGTTTTAATAATTTCACCCGTCTTATCGGCTGTGTTCGTTTTTTCTCCAAATTTTAATTCAAATTCATATATTTTGGAGTTAATCTTGATAAATGGAATAGCCTTAGTTCCATATCCGAAAGCCACCGTTAAAACTCCAGTTGCAAACGGATCTAGGGTGCCTAAATGCCCTGTCTTGCTGACTCCTAACAACTTTCTGCATATTCTTGATATAAACGAAGATGAATAATCAATCGGCTTGTCAATTATAATAAATCCACCACAATTAAACATAACAACTTTAGCAAA
>JAIRKP010000116.1 GCA_031260085.1 Holosporales bacterium
CGCGCCCCCGGTGGACCGGAAAAGCTCCGGCTTTTCAGGAACATTATATCCGCCTCAAAACATCAAGGTTGAAATTCGCAAATATTTCATGGCTAGTTTTTTCGACTCTTCGACTGCAGGTTGATCGAAAGGATTGATATCAGCGAACTTGGCCATACAAATCACATCTATAAAAGACAGCATCATAAGAAAGCCTAAAGTTTCATAATTAATTTCATCAAATTCCAAAACCCGAACGAAAGCTTTCTTTTTCAAGCAATCTATCGTAGCTTTTTGATGCGCTAACATTAATTGATGAATATTATGATTTTTTAATTGTTTTATTACATTTGAATTATTATTATCTAATATATTCTTTGTTGTACAATTATTCTTTTGTATAATGAATGTAAACAATTTGTTTGATGGGCCACCTAAAAACAATTGCAAAAGGGAATGTTGATCAACAGTGCCAATTGCCCTAACTGGCGTTATTCCAAAATTTTCAGATTTACCTAAGCTCTCAGCCGTCAGTTGAACGTACCATTTTCCCAGATCTTCTAATAAATCAGAATATGCAAACAAAACATGCTGATTAACTGTTCTCGATTCAAAAACTTTATACATCGAGAATATGTCTTTAAGAAAAATACAATCCTCAAAACTCTGAGAAGACAGTATTTCATTAATAACATTCTGTGCGCCTGATAGTAACAAATCTATATCAAAACCACTCAAAGCCGCTGGAAGAAGGCCTACGATGGAAAAGACTGAGAACCTGCCTCCTATGTTCTTGTTGTGTTCTAGTATTTTAATTTCTTTCGCTTCTGCTAAGGTTCTCAAATCGTTATCTGTAGTTAATTCTGTGATTGCTATTGCGTTGTTTTTATAATCAAAATCCTGCCACATTTCGCATAATGTTAAAAATAACATGAGAGTTTCGGTTGTTTTTCCGGATTTTGATATGACTATAATTCCTGTTTTATTTTTATTACATTTTCCTATAATATTTAAAAAGTTTCTTGAATCTATATTTTCAATAAACTTGACCCGACTCTTATCGCCAGTATATATTGAATGAAAATTTACCAAACACTTTCCACCGAGGCTCGAGCCTCCTGTTCCAAAAATTAATATATCATCAAAATGATCAAACTTTTTGGCTATGTCTTTTATATATTGAGTATCATTATATACAACTTTAAATAACTCTAACTCATTTATTTGTTGTTTTAAATAGTCGCAAATATTATATTCATTTATCATTTCTTCTCCATTTGTGTTTTAATTATTCCACCGTAACCGACTTCGCAAGGTTTCTTGGCTGGTCAACATTTAATCCTTTTTGCTTTGCAATATAGTATGCCAAAAGGTGAATAGCAGTTGTCAATACAAAAGGTTGCGCTGTTGGGTCAATTTTAGGAACATAAAGATAACTCGCTTGGCCAAAATTCAGCTGCACGCCTTCGTTGGTTATAAACAAAACTCTGCCATTTCTTGCCAAAATCTCCTGAGCATTTGATATTGTTTTTTCAAAATACTTATCTTGCGGAGCCAATATTATCGAATAAATGCTCTCGTCAACAAGCGCCATAGGGCCATGCTTTATCTCGCCCGATGGATATCCTTCAGCGCTTATATATGACAACTCTTTTGCTTTTAAAGCCCCTTCTAGCGCGATGGGATAACTTGTGCCTCTGCCTATGTAAAGTAAACTTTTAGAATTTTTTATTTTATTTGCAACATTTTTTATTTTTTCATACTGAGAAATTACTTCATTCATTGCATGTGTAATTTCTTTTATATCTATTTTATTTTTATCAACAAAAAGTAATAATAAAGACAAAGCTTGAGCTATAAAAGATTTAGTTGAGGCAACTCCAATTTCTGGCCCTGCTGATGTTTTTATTTTATACTTTGCTTCTCGATCAATAGAGCTGGATTCAACGTTGACGATTGAAAGAGTATCTAGGCCCTGCGCTTTAACATTTCTTAACGCATTTAGAGTGTCAATTGTTTCGCCAGATTGGCTGATAAAAATATAAAGCGTACTTTTTGACAATACTGGATTTCGATATCTAAATTCCGAAGCAATCTCAACATCTGTGTGAATACCTACCAAATCTTCTATCCAATATTTTGCTAAAACTCCAGCATAATAAGAAGTGCCGCAGGCTATAAGGGAAATATTTTTATATTGCGAAAGATCTATTGGAGAACCAAAATTATTAAAAGTTTCTAGTGCAGTATTTGGCTCTTCAAAAATTTCTTTTAACATAAAATCTGCAAAGCCACTCTTGGTAACTGTATTTTGGGCAATATTATTTAGAATTAAGCTTCTGTTTACTTCTGAAAAAGAACTATCTAATATTTTGTACGTTATCTCTTCTTCCTTTAAACAAATAACAAAATCGCCGTCTTCGAGGTATGTAATTTGTCCTGCAAGCGAAGATAGCGCAACAGAGTCAGATGCAATAAATATACTCCTGCCATCAGAGCTCAGCCCAACAGCCATCGGCGAACCTTTTTTCGTTCCTATCAAAACATTCGGCTGTTTTTCGTATATAGCAGCTATCGCATACGTACCCTTTAATCTGGGCATGCTCGTCTTCATAGCCTCTGTGAACGAAAGCCCTGTTTTTATGTGATAAGAGATAAGTTTTGCTATGACTTCTGAATCCGAATCACTTTCAAAAACTTCACCCTCATTTAATAGTTCTCTTTTAATTTGTTCGAAATTTTCGATAATGCCGTTGTGAACTATCGCAACTCCGCCCGCTATATGAGGATGCGCGTTTTTCTCAATAGCCTTCCCATGAGTAGCCCAACGAGTGTGTCCTATTCCGATATGCGAATTCGTATTTAATTTTTCAACAGCTTGTCTTAAATGAGCTACTTTCCCGACTCTTCTTATTCTCTCTATTTTTGAATTTTCATCGATATAAGCTATGCCAGCTGAATCGTAGCCTCTATATTCTAGCCTTTCTAAAGAGGATATCAAGCACTCAATAATTTCTTTTTCAAAAGTCAAAACAGATACTATTCCACACATAAAATTTCAATATACACAAAAAACATAGAATATTATCGCATATATCATCGTCGCAATGTTGTTACAAAATAAGACAATCTAATCCGAATTCGTTTTTATAGCGCCCCACGAAGCGCGAGTATGGTATAGATATTATACCAT
>JAIRKP010000037.1 GCA_031260085.1 Holosporales bacterium
ACGTAAAACACAACTTATAGAAGAGTAGAGCTTCATAAAAATGCCTAGTATTGCACTTTGGTTATAGTTATCATATAGCATAGCAAATAAATTTACCAGTAAATTGGCTAAAAAATACAGGAGCCTATATTAATTTAGTATGAGCCCTAAAATACCAGGATAGAAGGAACGATCATCAATATACTTTAGACTTCCCTCGAAACCTCAGAAATAGAGGGTTTTGAAAAGAAGTCTGTGCCTTTTAGTCAAAATTAGAGCAATGTATGCTCATTGGCGAGATCTACTACTTATAATTAATTACTTACAATCCTATCGCTTCTTTGACTTCACGTAGAGTATTTTGGGATACATTTCTTGCGGCACGGGATCCGTCAATTAAGATTTTTTCAATATCATCATCAAGTATCGATTCTCTTTTTTCTCGAATTGGTTTTAGTAACGCTTGCAAGACATCATTTAGAAGAGATTTTAATACAGAATCTCCCAACCCGCCTTTGGTATATTGTTTTTTTAATGAAACCAGCTCTTGTTTATCTTCAAAAAAGGCATCTAGATATGCAAAAACGACATTGCCTTCAACAGTTCCTGGATCTGTTATTTTTATATGGTTTGGATCTGTGTACATATTATTAATTTTTTCTTTTATATTTTTTTCAGAATCTGAAAGAAATATTGCATTATTTAATGATTTGCTGGCTTTTGATTTTCCATCTATGCCAATTAACCTCTTAGTATCGCTCAAAACCGCCTCTGATTCGACAAGAACATCGCTATTATATAGCCTATTAAAGCGCCGTACGATTTCATTTGAAAGTTCGATCATAGGAAGTTGATCTTCGCCAACAGGAATTAAGGTTGCCTTGAATGCAGTTATATCTGCGGCTTGGCTTATCGGATAGCACAAAAACCCCATCGGGATTGAATCTTCCCAATCTTTTTGTTTAAGTTCAGCCTTTACAGTTGGATTTCTCTCTAATCTTGCGAGCGTAACGAGATTTAAATAATACATAGTCAATTCTGACAACTCGGGAACTCGAGACTGAACGAAGATAGTACATTTGTCTGGATTTAATCCTACCGCCAAATAGTCTTTGCAGACCTCTTTAATGTTTTCTTTTACTTTCTGTGGATTATCAAAATTATCAGACAGAGCTTGAACATCGGCAATCATAATAAGACATTTGTGCTTACCTTGCAAAACTAATCTGTTTTTTAATGAACCAACGTAATGACCAAGATGTAAATGCCCTGTGGGTCTATCTGCCGTTAAAGCTGTTTGAGCTTCGTTCATGCAATTTACTCCATGTCAGAAATTTTCAACTCATCAATTTCATCCGTAATTTCATCGTCTGGCATGTCTGATGACTCTTCGTCATTTTCAAATTCGAATCCGCCAAGCTTCATTTCGTTATTATCAATATTTGCCTCTTCTTCGATATTAATCGCATTCGTTTTTTTAATTAACAGTTCGGAAGAGTTGACTGTATGCCCACAATACGGACAAACCAGCAAAGTTTTCCAAAGGTCATAAAAAGGCAAAGCGCAAGCTGGACAACAAATCTTTTTACCCCATTCTATTTTCATAAAATTCAAAAAATGAAAACATTAACATAGAGTATATTACATCTCTGTGGCATTTTTTACAACGCATTTTTAAAGTATATGAAGGGTGGGCGTATTTGAAATCTTAGCTTTCAAATAGGCTCCCGGGGCGCGAGTATGGTATGATTATTATACCATACTCGCGCCACGCAATCTTTATGTTGGAATAGCTCAATCATTTCGATAATCATTTTCAACTGTATTGAACTGTAAAGCTTATTCTTTAATTGTGCCTCACCGGGGGCACGGTTATCCGAAGGAACTTCGTGAAAAATCTCTGATTTTGCGATAAATCTGTGATTTATCATAATTGTGCTCTGTGACTCCAATTGGATATCTGAACATAACCTTAATACTATACTGATAACACAACCTAATGTATACAGTCTGTCAAGGAGGAGAACGAAGTGGTCCTTGACAGACTATAGGCGCGAGTATGGTATAAGTTCTATATCATACTCGCGCTCCGTAGATTTTCAATCTACTAAACAACCATGTTCCACGAGGAACATAGTTACCTTTCATCTAATTTGAACTCTATTCGTCGATTTTTGGCTAGTTCTTCTTCAGATGTTCCTAAAGAGATGGGTTGATTTTCTCCAAATCCGGCGGCAACTAAATGTTGAGGAGCTATGCCCTCTTTTATTAGGTGCTTGACAACTGAGATTGCTCGAGCTGCTGAGAGCTCCCAATTAGTTGGAAATCTGGCCCCCATTGCTATTGGTCTTTTATCGGTATGCCCATCTACACGCAGTATCCATTTAATTTCAGAAGGAATTTTCTCTCCGATTTCTTGTATAATTTTTGCTAACTCAGAGACTTGTTTTTGACCTTCTTCGCTCAGATTGTCAGATGCGGTATTAAAAAACAATTCTGATTGAAATATAAACCGGTCACCTGAAACTTTTATACCGGCTCTATTCCCAACTATACTTTGCAATTTATTAAAAAATTCAGATCTATATGAGTTTAACTTTGACAATTCATTAAGTTTTATATTTTCTTTTTTTATATATTCTATAGCTTTTCTTTGCTCTTCTGAATTCTTTTGCTCAGCAGCAAGCGCCGTTAAGACATCCTTCAATTGCTGTGTTAATTGATCGATCTTTTCTTCAAGAGAAATTTTGATGGTGTGCTCCCGCTTTCTTTGTTCTTCTTCTTCAGAAAACATTTTTCTTAGAGTTTCAACAGTATTATTGAGATTTGTTATTTGTTTGGATAGATCAACATTCTTTCGTATTAAATTTTTGTTTTTTTGTTTTTCACAATCTAAAACAGAACAAATTACAGATAGCTTGTTTTTCAAATCTATCAAGCTTGTATCTTTATCAAAGATAATACCTGAGAGGTAAATTTGAGAAGAAATAAACCCGACTAAAACAAATATAAAAACAAGAAGAACCGTTGATAATGCGTCAACAAATCCAGGCCAAATATCTGCTTGCTCTTGGGATCTTCTGTTTTTCAAAAATGACATAGTTGCAAAAATATTATATCAATAAGTTTAATTATAACATCTACTACTGCCAATTTCCGGCTTTTTTAT
>JAIRKP010000075.1 GCA_031260085.1 Holosporales bacterium
ATAAAAGAATTTTAAATAAAGATGCCATTCCAGCTGCTGGCTCCAAATGTCCGACCGATGTTTTTACTGCACCTAAATGCACAATTTTATCAGATTCGTTATTAGTTAATTGCTTCCACGCATCTTTCAATGCTTCAATTTCGATTGGGTCCCCCAATTTAGTTCCTGTGCCATGAGTTTCAATATAAGTGACTCTATTTGCTAAATCATCTTTATACGTAGATACAATAAGGTCAGTTTGCGCTTTTTGATTCGGCGCTGTAATTGAATTAGCGCGTCCTCCATGTGACTCTTTGATTGATTCTATTATGCCATAAATACTATCTCCATCATTAATTGCATCTTCGTATCTTTTCAAGAGTACACAACCAATTCCTTCTCCTCTAACATATCCATCTGCAGATTCATCAAAAGTAGCACATCTATAATTTGGCGATAAAATACCCATGCTGATGGCGGCCTCAGTCGTTCTTGGATCTAATAAAAGACTCACAGCTCCAGCCAAAATGTAATCGCATTCTTTTTTATGTAAGCAATCAATTCCTCTATTAATGGCAACAATAGCACTAGAACACGCTGTATCAATTGTTTGGCTCGGACCATTAAAATTGAAAAAATAGGAAACACGATTTGGAATCATCGAGTTGGAGTTTCCTGTTGCAGCAAATGGATGATTAAGTATATTGGCATTCGAAAGGAGATTTTTATAGTCATTAAATTGGGCACCAACAAAAACCCCGACATTTGTAAGCTCTTCTGGTCTATATCCGGCATCCAAAATAGTATTATAGCTATATTCAAGAAATAACCGCTGTTGAGGATCCAATAAAATTGCTTCTCGCATAGACATGTTAAAAAAACCTGGATCAAAATGTGCGTAATCTTCTATTATGCCGGCAAAGCATTTTTTATCTTTCCATCTATCAACTTTCTTAATTAAGCTTTTATTGTCTATTAAATTCTTCCAGTACTCTTCTAAATCTTTACTTCCTGGCATTTTTCCAGACATTCCGATAATTGCTATTCTTCCTGAATTATTACTAGGAAAATGCGTAATTTGCTCTTTTATACTTTTAGCTGGTGAAAAGGAATTTTTTTCTGATATTTTATTTTCGATATAACCAATGATTTTAGTCATAGAGTTATACTTGAACAAAACTAACGGAGGAACAGATATTTTATATTTTGTACTTAATTCTTGCGCCAATTGTTGTATCATAATTGAACTTAGCCCGAGATCTCCAAATGAAACATCTTGATCAATAGCTGTTGAGCCTTCTCCAATAACGTTTTTCATGATAGAACTTACAATATCGATATGATCAGATACATCTAAATCATTTTCTTTATAAGAAGTTTTTTGCTCTTCCTTATTTGAAGGCTTATTTAAAAAGCTCTCTTTAATAGCAGTTTTATCACCTAAGAGAGGAATTATCTGAGATATCTCTGAGGGAACATTATTTATGAGAAATGCTAACAATGATCCGCCAATATCATTTGGTATAGACTCAATGCCATATGTCTCTTTTAAGTAGTTATTTAGCATACTATATTGATCATCATAGCTAGCCCAAAGTGGCCAATTAATAGAAAAAGTATGACCAAATTTTTCTTTTTTAGCGACTTCATCATTTCTTATGTTGGAAAATAGATCTAGATAATTATTACCAACAACATAATCTGACTGACCTACATTACCATTAACGCTTGATAGTGAAGAGAAGCAGATAAAAAAATCAAGCCGCATTTTTTGTGTGCAAAAATCTAGATTTTCGACTCCATCAGATTTTACTTTTATGGTATCTAAAAATTCGTTTTCTTTCTTGTGCTCAAGAAGCCCATCACTTATATTGCCAGCAGAATGGATAATACCATCGATGATTCCAAACTTCTTTATGGCACTGTCTATAACAAATTGAACCTGACTTAAGATGGTTATATCTGCTGAACAATACTCTATATTCTCGGAATATTGCTCACCAAACAATTCCTTTAGCTTCTTTTTGCTTACATTTGATCTACCAACCAAAATAAGTTTTGCTGCATATTTTTCTAATAAAAATCTCGAGATAACTAATCCAATTTTACCTATGCCACCAGTTATTAGATAAATCCCATTAGTTTTAATACGCTCATTTTCTGAGAGCAATTGTAGTTCTTGAAAAGAATATTGATAGGTAGCATCACTGGAAATAAAAATCCTTTTAAACTCTTGAGTCGTACAAAATTTGCTTGCATCTAAGCTAATTTTCACTAATTCATTCTTAGATAGAGCCTTTTGATCTACTTCAACGAAAATTGAAGTAATGTTACTCTTTTCCATCGCTAGTGTTCTAAATAGCCCATGTAAACTATGATGCATTTTATATAAAGCATTAGAAGAATATCTATCTCCAACGAAAATAATACGAATAGGAAGTTTTAGGGCAGCTATAGATTTTGCTAAAGCAAGATATTTGGTTATTAGTTCCTCTGGCACACATTTTTTTTCATTAATAGGCGGTAAAATAACTATTTGCAGCTGCTCGCTTTTGTTTTTAGATAATATATCATCGTAATGACCAATGTCGTTATCTACTGCGTCAACATATATTGTTGAAGTCCTGTTATTAAAATCATTAACGTAATCACTGTTTTCGATCATTTTCTCGTAT
>JAIRKP010000085.1 GCA_031260085.1 Holosporales bacterium
TAATATGAACCCTTAGAACACTTTTTAGAAAAGAATAAATTACTTGCCAATCTTCTTCAGATATGTAATGTTTCATATGTGGTATATGTTGTGTTTATTAGAGTATTTACAATTATATATCACACTTTCTAATAAATATAAAATTTCCTAACAGGACCTAATCCTGGTGCCACAATTCATAGAGCTGAAATTAGCGCCATAGTAATTCCACATCCCCCAGTAGTCGGATCTTCATCATCGATTTGCTCACAATTTACGACATTAAAAAGTCGGAATTAAGAGCACATGCCAAAGCCATGCAAATAGTCTTTTCATTAAATCATCCTCCCCCCCAGGATTGTTTATAATTTTATTCTATCATATACTGCTTTGGATATGTATAATCTGTTAACACATTACGCTGAATCGATGCAAAAGGAGTTCGCGAACCGAGCAGCTGTCTTCCAGCACTTAATGACATCGTTGGCACACATCGTGAAACCAAGGAATCGCTATAATTACCACGGCTTTGGTTTCGCTAAGATTACTGAACTCGCCCTCAGATAGGCCTGGACGAAGCTTACAAACCCAATTTGAAGCTGTAGCACTGACTACAGCAGTTGTTATTTAGACGTATCGACGCTAGCCTCGCAGCTTATCGGGATATCCAAGCTTGTCATTAAGAAAGAGCAATAGACGTTGAAAATACTGAGTTTGTTGAGGATTATAGGCGCTATTGCGAAGAAGGTTGAGATTGAGCAATTAGAACAGGAAATTAGAAGCCTACCTGAGGTTTGAAGGTGCTGAGAGAGCGCATCAGTCTCACTCTAGAATACTCACGTTTATTTCAATGTATATGATCTCACACATCGTTTCAAACAATATTGACTTTGTTTAGGGCAGATGTTAGTATTTAATGAGTTTAATATGCTATTTCTTTCGAATGAGGTTATTTTTCATTTATGGCAAAGAGAGTCAACGCGAAGTACAAAATTGATAGAAGGTTAGGAGTCAATCTTTGGGGAAGGGCGAAGAGTCCATTCAATACTAGGAATTACGCGCCCGGAGAGCACGGAAAAAACAAATCGAAACCCTCGGATTATTGTATTCAATTATACGCAAAGCAGAAGCTAAAGGGTTACTATGGCAATATTGGGGAAAAGCAATTTAAAAAAATCTATCAAGAAGCTGTACGCAAAAAAGGGGATACCTCCGAGAATTTGATAGAACTTTTGGAAAGAAGGCTAGATGCAGTCGTTTATCGTATGAAATTTACTCCGACCGTTTTTGCTGCGCGTCAATTGGTCAATCATGGGCATATAGCGGTCAACGGACAACGGGTCAACATTCCTTCATACAGGCTTAAAGACGGCGACGAAATTTCAATCATTGGGAAAATGAAAGACAATGTGAATACGCTTGTTGCAACCGAATCTCAAGAAAGAGATATTCCTGATTATTATGAAATGGACCCCAAAAAGATAAAAGGCAAATTTGTGCGAGCTCCTAAGCTAGCTGACGTTCCGTATCCTGTAAATATGGAACCAAATTTAGTTATCGAATTCTATTCAAGGTAAAATATTGTGAATTTTCGCCAATTTCTTTTTTTGATATTGGCGATTTTTTTTATGCAAAATATAGCGAATTCGGCAGACATAAACAAGCAAGTCGAGACATATATGAATAATTTAGATTTCGTTTTTTCTCAGTTTTATCAAATTGCAGACAATAAACTTTATAGCGGCAAATTTTGGCTACGCAAAGAAAAAGGGATAACCAATGTGAGGTTGGAATACACCGAAGGCGTGAAACAGAATATTTATATATATGGCGATAAAGTTGTTATCGTTGATGCAAAAGGTAAAGAAAAATCGTTTTCAATATCGCGGACTCCTGTTTTCGCAGTATTAACCGGTAAATTAAATTTAACCAAAGAACAAACAGAGATAGTCGAAAATTCCGATCAATCTTTAAAAATAAAAATTTCTAGCTATAAAAGTGGAGAAATAACCTTGTTATTTTCCAAATATGAATTCACTAAAAATATAAAAGATTTAGAAGGATGGATTTATAAGGAAGAACAACGAGAAACATTGTTTACTTTTGATCCAGATACCTGGTCTGTTAAAAATGCCAAAAACGTCCCCTTAGATGTGTTTGAAAAACGGCATTAACAGGACTAAGTCCACGACTTCCGAGCTGCTGTATCACTCATAATGCCCTCCTCAGGAACTTGCCTCATTTCTGTTGTACGAATGATTAATCTCAAAAGGAAGTTTAGCTAATCATGTGAACTGGTTTACATTTCGCCCCTCCGCATCAGAGAGCCTTTATGCGGGTATCGTAAATCTGTTATATCACTTGTACTACATGAAATTATCAACCAACGATTGCTCTAAGTGCTCAGGAGTCATGCCTATAGCACGAAGCCGCTATTACGAAGGCAGCTTGGGGAGGTAAAGATCAGAGAGATTATGAAATTATCAACCAATGATTGTTCTAAGCTGTTCCTGAGTCAAGCCTCTGGCCCGGAGTTGTTGAATCATTCGGGTTGCTTCAGCAATAAGGGGATCAGGTTGAGGTGGACCGATAGGAATTCCAAGCAATTCCATACTTTGAGG
>JAIRKP010000104.1 GCA_031260085.1 Holosporales bacterium
TATTACCCATAAGAGCCAGATGTTTTGGATCAGGGCCTATAAATTTCATTCCATGAGCCGCAACAATTTGCGCAAACTTTTCGTTTTCAGAAAGAAATCCAACTCCGGGATGAAGGGCATCCGCTCCTACCAATTCTGCTGCGCTCAGGATTGCGGAGATATTTAAATAACTTTCAGATGCTCGATTCGGACCGATGCAAATACTTTCATTAGCGAATTTTACATGCATCAAATCTTCATCAACAACAGAATGAGCAGCAACTGTCGAGATACCCATTTCTTTGCAAGCTCTTAGGATTCTTATGGCGCTATCGCCTCTGTTCGCTATTAATATTTTCTTAAACACAAGACTTCTTATCCTATAACAAGCAAAAGCTGCCCAAATTCAACGGGAGCAGCATTTTGTATCGCTATGTGGATTATATTGCCGGATTTAGGAGCTTTTATAATATTCATCACTTTCATAGCCTCTATGATAAGAAGCGGCTGCCCTTCTTGAACATTATCTCCCAACGAAACATAATTTGGAGCATTCGGCTCAGGGGCAAGATAACACATCCCGACCATTGGAGATTTCAGTGCTCCGGGATGTTTAGAATAATCCTCCTTTTGATCGTGCTCAGGGATGATCGAATCAGATTTTGGAGGAGAGGAAAGCGTTTCAGCGAGCTGTTGGCTTTGAGGCGCTACTATTCGGAATTTTATATCTCCTTTTTTATATTCGATTTCGGCTAAATTATGTTTTTGAAGAATTTCTGCCAATTTGTCAAAAACTAACTCATCTATTTTAAAAGATGCCATAAAAACTCCTTAGTTTTCCTTCATGCAACAAGATATAATATCTTTAGAAATTTTCTCAATATCATCTTCTATTTTAAACAATTTTAGATGCTCCTCGTTTATGACTCCCTCATTTCTGACCGTATTATCTAACCATGAAATAAGGCCACTCCAAAATTTCGAGCCATACAAATACACAGGAATATTATTCATTATCCCAATCTTTAGTCTAACCAAAAGCGAAAACAATTCCTCCAAAGTTCCAAAACCTCCCGGGAAAAACACAATAGCATTCGCAGAAGATAGTAAAGTTATCAATCGAACGGCTAAAGTTTTAAACATAAAACCGCAGCTTTTATCGATATAACTGTTGCTAGCGCTAATTTCTTCCCCAATTGATTCGACTCTTAACCCGTAAGAGGATGCAGAAGAATTGGCAGTTTTTGCGCCTTTGTTTGCAGCCTCCATAATTCCAGCGCCTCCCCCAGTCATAACCGAAATTCCTGCTTGCGCGACAGTTCGGGTGAGGAAAACGGTTTTTAAATAATAATAGGAATCTTGCTTAATGCCGTTTCCTCCCAAAATAACCAACCTTTTATCAGGGCTTTTAGCCAAAATCTCGCTTAAATTGTAATCATCTTTTAAAACTTGATCTCCCTGAGCTAGCTCTAAGCTATTGAGATTTTTATTTGTCAATTTTTCTCTCCAAATATTTATTGAGGAACATAACCCATACAAAAATCCAAAGTTCTATCTAATCTTTCCGGATTAGCTTTTTCTATTTCTTCTATGGATTGCCCATTGACAGTCTCTACTTCACTCTTCATATCAGCCTTTATTAATTCCACAGCTTTTTTTCTTTGAGCTAATGCTTTAAATTGATTTTTTACCCCAGGGTCTGAAAGTTTCGGAAGAGTCACAGGTCTTCTATCTGCTATGTATATGATGGCATAATTCATTCCATCAAATCCAAAGATAGCCCCATCGATAGCCGCCACTTGATCGCTACAAGTTCCGGAAGCGCCGGTTTTCAGTATGCCCCAAAACTCAGGGCTGGTTTCTCTTTTTTTCACATACCCGAGATCTTTCGCACCCTTAGACTCATGTTGTTTGAATACGAAACTAAACTTCTTTTCACCTGACTTTATTGATTTTAATGCAGCATTTGCATCTTCCTGCGTTTCAAATAATACTAATTTCACTGATATTTCATGGTCGTTTTTATCTTCTTCAGGAATTGCTTTCATATAAGAAGAAAAGGTTTCCTTGATATCTTCATTGGTTACTTTGGTATCTTCTTTTAAATAGGCATGCGTGAGTTCCATATCTTCGATTATTTCCAATTTTTCTCTAACTTTTGGTGATTCATTAAATTTCAATTTCTTAACTTTTTTTGCCAATACCGCATCGTCTACAACTAATTTAACAGCATATAAGGCTACTTGATCTGGTCTTATTTTAAACTGTTGAGCCATAGCTAAGAAAGAATCATCCAAAAAAGACTCGACATGAAAGAACAATTTTACCTGTTTGATGGTTATTTTTTCTCCATCCACGGTTGCTGTAACAAAATCATCTTTCACTTTGCTGAAGTCCAGAGGCTTGCTTTTATCTTCCTTCTTTGGATCCTTAGGAATAATCTTGAATGGATCTATTGGCTTTCCGTCAGGACCAAAGATTTTTACGTCATATTCTACGTAAAATCCTTCCATAACTTTTGCAGTAAAATCTCTTTTGGCAATTTTTTTATAATTCTCCGCAACCACTTCAAATTCCTGCTTTCTTGCAGGGTGAATATCCTCTACAACAAAGAACATTTGGACACCGCGCACCTTAAAAGGCCCAATAACTGAGTTCACGCCTTTCTTTTTTACGTCTTTAACAACCTCAGGAGGGAACATAGCTTCTGGCTTATCTTTTAACTCGATAAATTTTACTGCTCCTGAATGGGCATCTAAAATATTTTTTACCTCAGCTTCGCCTTCTGCTTGTTCAATCTTTTTAGCGACTTTTAGATCAGAAGTCGTAATTGCTAAGAGCGAATATTCTTCTGTGTCTTTAAAATTAGCCTCCCACATCTTGTCATAGTGTTTTTTTAAATCTTCCTTATCTTCCATAGCCTTTTCAGCGGCCTCATCTTGAAGCATTAATCCTGCCGCTGTCACTTTTCTTTTCTCTATAGCATCTTTTACTTTTTTGCTTTTAGAAATTGGAGACTTTGCAACAACTTTCTTCATTACTTTTTTGTATGCGAGATGGAATGATAAACATTGTTTTAAATCAGATAAGGTCATCTGATTTGAAAGCTGCTGCGGAACTTGGTCAAGCGCTGCTTTTAGTTCATCTTCTGCGATAACCGAGCCGTCTCGAAATACAACAGGTGCGTTGCTTTCTTTTTTTTCGGATGAAGAAGATGCTATTGCGCTAGGGGATTGTATTTGAAATATGGCCAATACAACTCCAACCAGAAAAATATTAAATATTCTTTTCATTTTTATCCAATTAATTTTTTTATAACACTTCAAGGAATATAGCATAAAATACAAAAAAATGCTAATGTTTTTTTACAATACAATATTAAATTTAAAGTATAGAGAATTTATTCTTTGGAATAAATATGATAAAAACAGAATTATGATGGTTTGTTTTAAATAAATTTACTATATTTAATCATCTCAGGTCAAATTTACTTCCATACCGTGGGATAGGGTTAAAGCCCTCGCCTTTAGGCGAACACTTTAGTATATAACTATTCCCAGGATATATAGATGTGTCTCACATAGCATTAGGATACTTACCGGAGCTGTAGAAACCAGAGCTGGATATATTAAGTCAATGAGCGTCAGATGGTGCTTTGCCATCACTGGCGGGAAAAGGTGTACAAAGGTATATGTAGATGCGACATATGTTAGAGGATATCTGAGTTTTAATATTTATATATTTAATCTGCTTTCTAAGCGTTATTGGGTACTCTCGGCTTTAGCCGAGTGGGAATCCATTTAAATATAGACATTATTGCCTAATGTTGCGTAAGTTCAAACGGAAGTAAGACAGATATAGATGATGGAGCTCTCATACAAACCCTCCTTGTAGTATCAGCGTAAACACCTAATACCTCCCCCTCTCCCCATACTGTATTTTCCTTTTTGGAACGAGAAAAAGAGAACCAGATTGACGAAGCGTCTGTCAAGGTGGAGAGCGAAGCGGACCTTGACAGACAAGCGTAGTCAATCGGTATAATTGAGTGACTCCAAAAAGGAAGAGTACAGTCTGAATAATGTCGAAGAAGATCTATCATATGAACGCATACAATGATTGTTATTTGCGACGTTTTAGTTTAGTATTTTAATACATGATTTGTTTGTATTCATGAGATGGAAATTCACGAAATTCTGAGTGTTAACAAAAACATTTTAGTTTTTGGATACGGAATATCTGGAGCTGGGGCTTATAAATTTTTAAAAAACCGAGGACATAATGTTTCTACGTTTGATGAATTTAAGTCTGATATACCTAACAAAATTACAACTATCGATTTTAAAAAAATAGATTTTATAGTAAAGAGTCCCTCGATTCCTTATTTGAAACACAATATTCATCCTGTTTTAAAAGAAGCGCAGGAGCATGAAATCCCAATTTTGTCTAACTTTGATGTTTTTAAGCTTTATAATCCAAATGCTAAAATAATAGCAGTAACTGGAACCAATGGAAAATCCACAACAACTTCTCTTATATATCAAATTTTAAAAAAGGCTAAATATTCAGCATCCATGGGCGGAAATATAGGAATATCTTATTTTGACCTGCCAAAATCGGACTATTACGTTTTCGAAATGTCTTCTTATGAACTGGCTAGTTCTCGGTATTTAGATTTTGAAATAGGATGTGTTTTGAATATAGAGCCCGATCACATATCATTTCATGACTCTTTTGAAAATTATATTTTTGCAAAACATTTATTAATAGATCATTCAAAAACGAAAGTTATATCGCAGGAAGATAAATTGTCAATGGAAAAGTATTGGAATTTAGAAGGGTTAATAACAGTATCAACAAGTAACAATCCAACTGCTCATTATTACGTTATGGAAGGAGCATTGATAGACTCAGGAATTGCGATAATAGATCTTGCTAACCTCACAGAATTAAGGGGAACTCATAACCATCAAAATGCTCTTTTTGCCTATGCAGTTTGCCGAAAATTAGGCTTGCAGTCAAAAGAGATAGCTCGAAATATTCAAAGTTTCAAGGCTCTTTCTCACAGAATGAATTGTGTTCGAAAAATAGAAAATATTTTGTTTATAAATGACAGCAAAGGAACTAATCCAGGATCTGCCAAAAGAGCTCTCGAAACTTTTGATGGATATAAGATATTTTGGTTAGTTGGCGGAAGAAGTAAAAAAACTGACTCTTTAGAATATGTGTCTCATTGTTTAAAGAGAGTGCATAAAATATACCTATTTGGAGAATCTGAACAAGAATTTGAAAATACTTTTAAGAATATAGTAAGTACGATTAAGTGTAATACCATGCATAATGCTCTTAATACAGCTTATAAAGACGCAAAAAAAGAAATAGGCCCAGCGGTCGTTTTATTATCGCCGATGTGCGCTAGTTTCGATCAATTTGAAAACTTTGAACATCGAGGGGAATGTTTTGTAAAAATGGTTTTAAATCTGAAATAATGCCAATAAATACGATCATAAAAAACATAGCTAAAAAATGGTTACTCTCAATAGATAGAGTAACTTTATTCACAGTCATCGGAATTATATCTATCGGCGTTTGGGTCAACATAGCCTCAACTCCGGGAGTTGCTTTGAAATTAGGACTTCCACCGTTTTATTTTGTTAAACAACATATGTTAATACTTCCCATATGTTTTAGCTCTATTATTTTTATTTCTTTTATACAACTGAAATATATACGAAAATTTGCAATAATTGGATATTGGATGTGTATTATATTGGTAATATTAACTATCTTATTTGGCCCTGATATAAAAGGAGCAAAACGGTGGCTCATTATTTATGGAATTTCACTTCAACCTTCTGAGTTTTTTAAGCCACTGTTAGCCGTTATAACAGCTTGGCTGATATCCGAGCAATATCAAGATAGAAAATTCCCAGGCATAATTATATCTTTTGTTAGCATAGCGCTAATAATTCCGCTGTTACTGCTTCAACCAGACGTCGGTATGACCATTGTTATTTTGCTAACTTGGATTAGTCAGCTTTTCGTCTCCGGGCTTTCCGTTTTAATGATAGGAATATTTATAATAACAGCATTAAGTTCGCTCGTTGGACTTTACTACACATTGCCACATTTCGCAGATAGAATCGATAGATTTTTGATGAAAAGCTCTGAAGATGTTGATTTATATCAAGTTCAAAAATCATTAGAGGCGTTTAAAAGTGGCGGATTGTTTGGGAAAGGTCCCGGGGAAGGAGTTATAAAAACATCAGTGCCTGATTCACATTCTGACTTCGTATTTTCTGTAATCGGCGAAGAATTCGGATTCATCGTCTGCGCTATAATTATTGGATTATTTATAATATTAGTTATAAGGCCATTATTACGTATTATGAAATCATCTAGTATTTTCATATTCTCAGCTGTGTTTGGGATTGTATTTCAAATTACTTTGCAAGTTTTAATCAATATTGCAACCTCCCTTGACCTAACACCAACAAAAGGAATGACACTTCCATTTATAAGCTACGGCGGCAGCTCCCTTCTCGCCTCATCAATTAGCATCGGTATCGTTTTAGCATTAACAAAGAAAAACATAATCTTAAGCGAAAGTATATAATCTTGGTAAGTTTAGCTATGATACGACATGCTTTTTCAAGCGCAAAGATGCAAAATATTAATGCGGAATATATCAAAAGTATCATCAGTGTATGTAGATACAAGATTATTTCAACAAGACACGGAGTATCCTTAGGAAGACATGACCACTAAAGTGGCAAAAAACACGGATCAGGTAGAAATACAAAAGAGGAGTCATAGCTCGCCCGAAAAGCAGCGGCACGACTGGCCCCCTTTGGGAGCG
>JAIRKP010000025.1 GCA_031260085.1 Holosporales bacterium
TTTAAAAACAAACAAACAAAAAAGAATGAATTTGTACACACTTTAAATGGCTCAGGTGTAGCCGTTGGTCGATGCTTGATCGCCGTTTTAGAAAACTATCAACAAAAAGACGGCTCTATCTTAATCCCCGAGCAACTCATTCCTTATTTTGGAAAAGAAAAGATACTTCCCTATTAGCATTGGATCGTGTGTGTGGAAAATCAGCGGGTTCTCCCCCCTTCAGATGGTGCAACGCTAGCGCTTCTGGGCGACACTTATGAGATAGGATCGACTCCAGGTTACATGTCCATATTTCCCGGAAACAAAACATAGGTCAAAAACATATATTCTAGAGATAAATACAGAATAAAGCTACTGGTTTTGAAAAAGTCTACTATTGTCTATTGGCGATATATTCAAAAGTCTTTCGTAATAATCCGTGTGTTGTTCCCGCACTGTGAATGAACAGGGGCAACGTAATGAAGGCGGGCGGCGATAGAGCAAGGAATCCACCCTCTGCGTGCGATGATGAGGACTGTGACGAAACGACTGCAAGTGAATACCCGTCGAGGTTCTCTTCGAGTTTCCCGTTTCGAGGGTTGAGGCCCACGCAGTCTCAATTCCATCCCTCCCTCTCGCCGTGAATGCTGCATTGTTCCAGCTGCTCTGCGCTCAGGCTGAAGCTCCCTAGATGTATGGTCCCCCGGTCACTAGAGACTTCGCCTTTGGTCTGCTTCCCCACTGGTTAGCGTCCTTCGATGTTCGTTCCGCAGCATAGCCCTCTGATCCGCTCGCGAGCCGCGATGTATATTATTCGGGTAGTTGTCTGGAAAATTCGCCAGCCCTTTCTCATGGATGCCTTAGCCGACATCCAACATGGACAAGCACAGCAGCTACACTGTGTGTCTTCTGGGACTTGCCCCTCGTCTCTAATAACGACTATCGAGTCCGTAAGCCCGGGAGTTACTCTGCTCCTTTCTGGGTCGATACTGATGTAAGGGTCTCCTGGGGTGCTAGCGGAGGCAACTTGACTTATTGACACGAAGGAAGGCCAGTGCTAATAATGCTAGTTTCCTCATGATTTGATTCCTTAAAATGTTTTACTTTCGATCTTGAGTGTACTAGAAATGTGTAAATTAATTGTTAATATGGAGAGTGTGGTGAGAAAAAAATCAATGAACAAAAAAATTAACTTTATTTTAAATATTAATAGATATGTTAACCATTTCTTAACAAATTAGCAATAAACTTTATATAAGAAGTAAACAATTAAAAGGATTTATTATGTTTGTTCCCTTATCGATTCTGGTCGCTCCATTAGTGATCTCATCAGACCCTGGTTTGATTCAAGCCTCTGCCGTAGAGAAAGGTTTTGTTAATGCTTCTTACGCTCAAACTAGTACTGAGACTGGCTCGGACTATCCTGAAAAACCAGACGAAGAGTCGCGCAAAGACAACAATCCCGACACATCTGATGAAGATTCCGATACCGTTCCCATTGCAGGTAAAGCATTAAAACCCATAAAACCCACGCTAAAGAAAGCGCAAGCTGTAGGGAAAAACCTTAGCGAAGCCAAAGATTCAGTATCCAAAGACGGAATCCTCGACATTAAGAAAGATCAAAATACCGATGATGGAGATTTAGCTAAAGACAGAATGCAGTTACTGGCCTTTTCGATAGCTGAAGAAGTCAGCTCTAAACAAATGATTTCGCATATGATGTATTTGACTAACCCGACAGATGAGCTACGAGAATTGTTTAGCTAAGCTTTGATGTCATTTCTCGGTTTTCTGCGAGAGAGAGAAATTATAAATTCTGATTTATATGACCTAATTCATGCAAAAACGGGAGATATAGATTCTAATACTTATGACCTTTTAGTTGGTGTTGGAGATATCACAGAAGAAGAATTGGCAAAACTAAAAGCTGAATATTTCGGAATTAGTTACACTAATCTTAACGATTTTTCAATAATAGATAATATTCAATATGATGAATTTAAAAATCTTCTCGCTATTCCTTTTAAATTATCGGGTAACCAAATACACATAGCTATTGACGATCCAGATAATATTGAAATTAAAGATCAAATAAATAATAAACTTTCGAGTTGTAATTTATCAAAAGATCTAAATAAGAAATACTACATCTCTCCAAAAAGTAATATAATCCATAAATTCCAAGAGATAACTAGCTCTCAATTAAGTATATTAGAGCAAATTTTTACTGATGCATTAAAAAATAAAGCATCTGATATTCACATAACTCCATACGAAAAAACTTTTGACATAAATTTTCGCATAGATGGAACATTAACGAATTTTAAAATATTAAACATAGAAAGCCTTGAACAATTAAATATTTCTCTAAAGGTCATCTCAAAACTTGACATAACCGAAACAAGAAAACCACAATCCGGACATTTACAAAGAAATAATATAGATTACAGAGTTTCAACTCACCCAACGATATATGGTGAAAATATTGTCATAAGAATATTAAATAAAGATAAATCAATAATAGATATAAATAATCTTGGATTCAATCAAGATCAAATAAAATATTTAACAACTATTAGTTCATTCGCAAATGGAATTATAATATTCTGCGGCCCTACTGGATCAGGAAAAACTACGTCTATTTATGCAATATTAGAAACAATAGATAAAAAAGCAAAGAATATTATGACATTGGAAGACCCAATAGAGTATAAAATCAAAAACGTAAAACAAACAGAAATAAAGCCAGGAGTAATAGATTTTCCAGATGGTATAAAATCAATCTTAAGGCAAGATCCAGATATCATTTTGATAGGAGAAATAAGAGATGAAAATACGGCCAAAATGGCTATTAGAGCAGCAATGACTGGCCACTTAGTTTTAACAACTATCCATGCTAATGATTCTTTTGGAGCAATAACGAGATTAAAAGAATTTAATATCCCACAATCATTAATAGCTGATAACATAATTTCTATCATATCTCAGCGCCTCGTAAAAAAAAGAAACACCACAGGCAGAACCATTATCTTAGAAATACTTCCAATAACTCCAGCAATAAATGACTTAATATATAAAGGTTGCAGCAATCATGAAATTAGAGAATATGCAATACGCCATCTAAATTTCAAATCTATATACGATGACGGAAATGAAAAAGAACGACAAAAAATAATATCAAAAGAAGAAATGACAAGCATATTAAAGATCTGTTAATAAGTTGTAAAAAAATTACAGATTTTCACAACTTCCTTGTAAGATGAAAGAGTAAGTAGTAGAAATAAAATCTTATCAAGTTAGATAATATCTTTGTTAACAACATGTTAAAATGGTAGAAGAACACTAAACTTTCAATATTAATGTCTGTGAATAAAGTTGTTAATAAATTGTTATTAACGTAATTCACAGGATATAACACTACTAAATCCTAAAATTAATATATTTTATTAATAGTTTGCTCTTTTTCACTTTTGAGATATTAGAGCAACTAGTCTGTCAAGGAGGAGAACGAAGTGATCCTTGACAGACTGATGGC
>JAIRKP010000038.1 GCA_031260085.1 Holosporales bacterium
TTTGAGCTAAATTTACTTCCATCCCGTGTGATAGGGTGCAAGCCCTCGCCTTTGAAGGAAACACTTTAGTATAATTGGTACTCTCGGCTTTAGCTGAGAGATAATTCATTATCGGGGCCTATAAGTATAAGCCTTGTCATTGCTGGCTTTGGAGGTCAAGAGTGTAATGAATATTCGAGATGGGACAAATCTTTGATTTTCAACCCGTTCCCCAAGGCGCGAGTATGGTCTAATAAATTATACCACACTCGCGCCAATAGTCTGTCAAGGATCACTTCGTTCTCCTCCTTGACAGACTATACGCTAACCTTAGTCTCGCATAAGAAATACTGAAAACTTTAGGATTTACAAAGAGCGCGGGGAATTTTAGGGCTAAATTATATCATTATTATTCGAGAATATAAAAACTAAGGAGCTATTTAGGAGACTGTATATCCGAGGAATAGAAGCTATATTTTGATACTTAGAACGAACAAGAGAAATAAAATGTAGGAGACACAGATCTGTTACAAATATGCTTGTTTGCGCTGTCTCAACTCTTGTGTCTTACCAATTGGATGACCAAAACCCTTTATCTCCCTTGTTTATAAGCTATTATCTTAATCCATTATTCTCGTTCTAATATATCAGCACGGTGTTTCTTTTTATTAACTTTAGTTTTAACAAGTGTCCTGAAAAGCTATGACTTTTCAGGACAAATGAATGACAATGATTCAATACAGGTATAGATTAATAGACTCCGTCGACAAAATATCCCCCCATGCACACATTATAAAACAACATATTTGTACACTTGCTACAAAAGAATCAACATTCTTACAATATTTAGTGGCAAGTCTCTTTAAGAAAGCGCCTCTCCTTAAGGCCCATAACACTGCATGGATGAAGGTTCTGTTATCTTGGTCTGCCAGCGTATCTTTTGCTACCAGGGAGTCTGTCCCTGATTTGGTTCCATAGGAATCATGTCTGTAATGATTTTATATGCCTCTAATTTAATCTGTTTCTTTTATGGGAGGAGATAGATAAGATATAGCCTGAGCCACCTAATTTAACTTTAGTTTGTATAAGATAACCTCAGATTCGTGTAAGGAGTATGAATAAATTTGGAAATTAGGTTAAAGAGCATAATAAAGTACATAACACTTATTCTCTTTACGCTTAAAATGCTAATTGTGTACTAATTTAGTTTGTAGCTTTTTAAATCCTGAAGTTTCAAAGCAATTCGTATTTGAAACTGAGATTAATTAATACATTATTAAAGTCATTTTTCCAAATAGGGTTTTAAATATTTTCCTGTATAGCTGTTTGTGCAATTTGCGATATCTTCAGGAGTTCCTTGGGCGATTATTTCTCCTCCTCGTTTGCCACCTTCTTGACCAATATCGATTATCCAATCTGCTGTTTTTATAACATCCATATTATGCTCGATGACAACGATTGAATTGCCTGCTTCGATAAGAATATGTAAAATTTCTAACAATTGTTTTATATCATCCATATGTAGCCCAGTCGTTGGTTCGTCTAAAATATAAAGCGTATTGCCCGTAGCTTTTTTTGATAGTTCTTTGGCCAGCTTAACGCGCTGTGCTTCGCCGCCTGATAAAGTTGTTGCTTTATGTCCGATTGTTAGGTATCCAAGGCCTACTCTGCAAAGACAATTTAATTTTTGATAGATAGCTGGATAATTTTTGAACAACTGAGCTCCATCCTCAATTGTCATATCCAAAATATCTGAAATACTTTTTCCTTTAAACTTTATTTCTTGAGTCTCTCGATTGAATCGTTTGCCGTTACACTGATCGCAGACAACAAAGACATCCGGCAAAAAATGCATTTCAATTTTGATAACGCCGTCTCCTTTGCAAGTTTCGCATCTTCCTCCTTTGACATTAAAAGAAAACCTGCCATTCGTATATCCTCTTGCTTTCGATTCTGGCAGGTTTGAATATAGTGTTCTTATATCTGTGAAACATCCGACATACGTTGCTGGATTTGATCTTGGAGTTCTTCCTATCGGGGATTGACTTATATCAATAACCTTATCTATAAGATCGACTCCTTTTATATTTACTAAATTATCAGTATTATGTTTTCCAGTCATTAATTTATGACGCACAGCTCTGAAAAGAGTATCTATAACTAAAGTAGACTTGCCCGAACCCGAAACTCCCGTCACACAAACCAATACACCCAATGGAATTTTTACGTTTAAATTTTTTAAGTTATTAGCGTTAGCGCCTATAATCTCGATAGATCGACTTGTATTAATAAATCGTCTGCGTTTGGGAACTTCAATTGATTTTTCCCCAGATAGATATTGGCCAGTCAAGCTATTGGGATTTTTCTTAATATCATCAACTGTTCCTGTCGCGCAAACTTGCCCACCATGATTCCCAGCTCTTGGGCCCATATCGATAATCCAATCCGAAGCATACATAGCATCTTCGTCATGCTCAACAACTATGACTGTGTTGTCATAATCCCTAAGTTCTTTTAAGGTATTTATCAAACGAGCATTATCTCTTTGATGGAGCCCTATTGATGGTTCATCTAAGACATACATAACCCCAGTCAATCCAGAGCCGATTTGTGAGGCTAGTCTTATTCTTTGGCTCTCGCCACCTGATAAAGTTTCGGAGGCTCTTGAAAGAGACAGATATTCTAAGCCAACATTTATTAAGAATTGGCATCGATTTTGAATTTCAATTAGAACCTTTTCAGCAATGGAAATTTCTTTTTTTGAAAGTTTAGTCCACAGCGATTCAAACCATTTCTTAGCCTCATATATTGGCATATCTGAAATTTCAGCAATGTTTTTGTTGTCTATTTTTACACACAAAGCTTCTTTAGAAAGTCTTGCCCCGTTGCATGACTGACAGATCTCATTTTTTATGGGAACATCATCAATGACATCATCATCGTCAAGTTGTTGGTCTTTCCTAAAGAAAAAGAATCCCCCCAGCATTGGTCCTTTATGGCCAAGACCACCGCAGTCTTTGCAAGCTCCTCTTGGGCTGTTAAATGAAAATAACCTCGGTTCTATTTTTTCGATGCAAAACCCACTAATAGGGCAAGCAAAGTTCTCTGAAAAAATTCTTTCTTCTCCAGTTTCAAAATGTTTGACAATAAGGATGCCTGAAGATTGTTTTAATGCTATGCTAACCGAATTAGCGAGCCTTTGTTTTAACTCCTTAATACCCGATTCATTTTCGGGGATTAGGATTCGATCAACTACTATTGATATATCATGTTTGATAGTTTTAGATAAAAGAGGAACGTCATCTATCGCATACAATCTCCCATCGACGAAAACTCTTTCAAATCCATTTCTTTGCATAAAAGAAAATTCTAATTTAAATGTACCCTTTTTCCCTCGTGCAATTGGCGCTAGTAAATATAATTTGGATTTTTTAGGAAATTCAGCAATAGAATCAACAATTTGCGAAACTGTCTGCGCTTGGATTGGCAATCCAGTCGCAGGAGAATATGGAATGCCAATTCGTGCATAAAGCAATCTTAAGTAATCATAGATTTCCGTGACAGTTCCAACCGTTGATCTTGGATTTTTAGAGATTGTTTTCTGTTCTATTGAAATTGCAGGGCTCAAGCCTTCTATTTTATCAACGTCTGGTTTGGGCATTAAATTTAAAAATTGTCTAGCATAGGCCGATAAACTTTCAACATATCTGCGTTGACCTTCTGCGTATAAGGTATCAAACGCTAATGTTGATTTCCCAGATCCGCTCAGCCCCGTTATAACGATTAATTTATTTTTTGGAATATCAACATTGATATCTTTCAAATTATGTTCTCGAGCGCCTTTAACCTTTATATACTGCATGATTGGACACCTCCTTTGAAATTTTACTCTTTATAGATCTAACTGCCCTGTCAGCTTCAAAGTAGCATGGAACTATATTCTTTTTTTTATTAACGTAACTAGCAACATCCCCTGCAGCATAGCAATTTTCTATTGCGGTTTCCATAGTGTTTATGTCGGAATTTATAACGCCGTTTTCAATATGCATTCCGAGATTCGTTAATCCATCTATTAAATTGCAGCTCGGAAGAAATCCATAACAAAACACTATATGATCAACCTCAAATTCTTTTTTAGTAGTCCTGACAATTCTTTTTGAATTATCTTCGATTTCTAATATTTGATTTTCAAGTGAAAGCTCTAATTTTGAAGAATTGCACAGTTTTCTCAGTTCTGAAAGTTTACAAGCTTCGCAAGTTAACTTATCTTTTCGGTGAATTAAAAAAACCTTCTTTGCAATCGGAGCTATATTAATCGCAAAATCTACGGCCGAATCTCCCCCGCCTGCTATTATTACGTTTTTCCCTTTATAGATATCCAATTTCATACAATAATGTTGAACAAAGTCGGAGTCTTGTTTTAATGTAGAGAGACCTTTTACGTTGTTTGGAACATTAGGTTTCATATCTCCAATTCCGGAAGCGATTATCAAATGTTTAGAAAAAATTGTATTCTCAGCTGTTTTTACACAAAACTTTCCTGTTTTCGTTTTTGAAATATGCTGAACTTTTTGATTAAAAAAAGTTTCTTTTGCATAACCTAAACACTGATTCGAAAGAATTTCTATATAATCTTTTGCTTTTACATTAATAAACCCCGGAACTCCATAAATATTTTTTTCAGGATATAGCGCAACACATTGCCCCCCGGCTTGAGGAAGAGAATCAATAACACAACAACTAAGTCCCGAAATACCACAACAATAAGCCGCATACAACCCAGCAACTCCAGCTCCTATGATTACAACATCATAAATAAAAAAAGAATCTGTAAATTCATCTACAGATTCAACCACAATATTAGATTCTAAAGCCATTTCTGATTTTTTGTAAGCTATTAGCTTTCTCCAATAGCTATCTTAACTTTCTTACAAATTCTAGAGATTTTCCTAGCTGCTGTATTTTTGTGAAAAATTCGCTTAGTAATTCCTCTCATAACTTCTTTTTGCATTTCGGAGAACGCAGCGATAATTTCATTTTTAGTTTGTTTTTTAGAAATCGCTTCTTCGACTTTTTTGATAAAAGTCTTAATTCTGCTTAATCTCATCATATTAACCGTTCGCTGCTTGACGGATTTTCTTAAACTTTTCTTAGCTGACTCATGAGAAGCCATATGTCTCTGTATATCAAAAATCTATATAGCTATGCTACCCTAACCCTAGCAAAACGTCAAGAACAATATAATTATGATTATTCAAAGGTGGTAAAAATCTACACAGCGCGAGTATGGTATAGATATTATACCATACTCGCGCCATCAGTCTGTCAAGGATCACTTCGTTCTCCTCCTTGACAGACATAAGCTCTAATACTTGAAAATTGAGTATACTTAAAGAACCTACCAAGCTTCTCCTTTTCAGGCACACCGAAGATCTGATTACTCGAATAATAGACCTCCTGCAAATTTAGATTCGCGTAAGAAGTTGTATATCAGAACTAGAATAAGAGAAATAGACTAGCATATATAGCTGTCAAGGAGGAGAACGAAGTGATCCTTGACAGACTTTTGGCGAAATTGGCGAAATTATGGTATCATATTTTACCATAATTTCGCTCCGAAGGTGCGAAATGCAGAAGCTTGTCAGGTAATTTACCTCTTTATTTTAGATGCCAATCAAATGGTTAAATGTTTCAAAAATCGAAGATTTTCGACATACAGCCGAGGACGCGATTATCCGAAGTTTCTTCGGGCAAAATCTTCGATTTTGCGCTAAATCAGAGATTTAGCATAATCGCGCCCCCGGCAGGCCGGAAAATTCCTAAAATTTTCCGGCACAAATTACCAAGTAAGATCCATAACCTTAAATATAGGTTTGTTCTCTTCCACTCTAAGTTTATTAGCTAAAATTAAAATTTTTGTTTTGCTCATAGGCTTTTCGTCTAAAAAATATTCTTCATTTTTGTAAAACATACTTCCAAAATCTCTATTTTTCCGGACGGTATGGCCTTTCGACACTATGTATTTTATTATATCTGTGAAGGCAGTATATTTTTTCTCTATCGTCTTGGTTGCAGCCTGAATGAGTACATGCTTTTTTTGGGCTTTATAGAAAACGGATTCCGCCTTTCTTTTCCGCTCTGGCGCTAACTTTCTAATGCCCGAACGAGAGAGAAATTTATTAACTGCAGCTACAGATCTTCCTATTTCCTTGGCCATTACTTTTATTTTTTTTCCTGATAAAAATCCGGCCCACAACTTTTCGAACTCTACGCTTGTCCAACAATCGGGCATTCTATATCTGTGCTTCTCCTTGAAGATCTCTTTTGCTGATTGTTTATTGCGTGAATGTATTGTTATTTCCACTAATTTTTTCATATATCCTTAGAATAAAAACTTATACTTTATATTTATCTTCGCAAATATAAATAACTTCATCAAAATAAATTTTTGTCCCAAAAAATTTTATATAATTTAATTATCTATTGAGCGAATAATCCATAAATTGAGTGATATTTAAATAATCACAACCCGGGCACTCAAAAAGCAACCGCTTTGTCAAAACACTAAAATGTTCCACGTGGAACATTTGAAATATTATTACCTTGCGCTCGAAAATTAGATCCAAGACTGATAAATTGAGTGCGGAGTTAGAAAATAATAGATTTTCTAACTCCGCCCGGGGGCGCAATTATGGTAAAATAATTATACCATAATTGCGCCCCCGGGCCCGAAAAGCAATCGCTTTTCGGGCACACTTAAAAAGTATTAAATCAATTTAGGCTGTCAAGGAGGAGAACGAAGTGATCCTTGACAGCCTATAGCGCGAGTATGGTATAATTTATGATACCATATTCGCGCCTCAGAGCCCTCTCAAACATAATATCATTCTTCTAAAAGTATTTTAATTTT
>JAIRKP010000086.1 GCA_031260085.1 Holosporales bacterium
TCATACTGAATTTGTAAAAGTTGATTCAGGAGTACTTCTGCCAAACTTTATAAAAGAATGTATGAAAGTTGGAATTTCATGTCTTGAGCAATTATATTGCATCCCAGGAACTATAGGAGGGGCAGTTTATGTGAATGCTGGTATACCTAGTTTTGAAATCTCTGATGTCTTAATTTCTATTGAATGTATCGATAAAACTAATGGAACTCAAGTATTCCTGACAAGAGACAATATAAATATGAAATATAGAAATGGTAATATTCATAAAAATCTTATTATAACTTCTGCAAAACTTAAAACTTCAAAAGCAGATATGGCAGATTTAAAAGAAACGATAAGAAAAATACAAAAAAAAAGATTTGAATCACAGCCGATAGGAATGCCAACTTGCGGCAGTACTTTCAAAAATCCGCCGGGTTTAAAAGCTTGGCAATTAATAAAAGAATCAAATTGCGATCGATTGTCTGTCGGCGGAGCGGCTGTTTCTGATAAACATTGTAACTTTCTGATAAATACCGGAAATGCTACTGCATCCGATTTTTATAACCTTATACAAACAATAAAAGAAGTTGTTTCAAAAAAAACGGGGATACTACTCGAAGAAGAAATAATAATAATAGGGAAATATTGATGAGCCAAAAAGAGTGGGTTTTTCTGGAACCAGATGCAGAAAGATTGGAGAAAATAAAGTTTTGTTGTAATATTGATGATATAATAGCAAGAATACTGATTAATAGGAAAATAGATACTCCAGAACTCGTTAATAGTTTCTTTAATTCAACTTTGAGAAATACTATCCCAGATCCGTCGCTTATTCTTGATATAGATAAGGGGGTTCAAAGGCTGATAAGAGCTATAAAATCTAATGAAAATGTTATGATATTTGGTGATTATGATGTCGATGGAATAACTTCCTCTTATATTATTATAAAATATCTAAAGCAATTGGGCATACATCCGAAGTATTATATTCCAAACAGGTTTTCGGATGGCTATGGCATAAGTCTTGAATCTGTGAAATATGCCATTTCAGAAAATACAGAATTAATAATAGCGCTAGATTCTGGAATAAATTCAATTAATGAAATAGAAGAGGCAAATAAATTTGGAATAGATTCCATTATAATTGATCATCACTTGCAATTGTGTCGAGATTTACCAAACGCCGCCGCCGTTATTAATCCAAATAGAAAAGATCAACCTGAAATTTCGAATGCATACATAAAGAATCTCTGCGCTGCTGGAGTTGCATTTCTTTTTTTAATAGCTCTTCGTAGAGAACTCCGAAGAATAGATTTTTTTCACAATAAACCTGAGCCTCGATTGCTTGACTTTATGGATGCTGTGTCTCTTGGAACATTGTGTGATGTTATGGAAGTCAAAGGGTTAAATCGTGCTTTTATAAAATATTTTCTAAAAATGGATAAATATTCAATTGGAATTTCTTCAATAATGAAAGCTTTTAATATGACAAAAATAACGACAACCGAAGATCTGTTATTCTTTATAGGCCCAGCCGTAAACGCAGCCGGAAGGATTGGAGACCCTCACATAGCTCTCAATTTATTTTTAGCCGAGAATAATGATTCGGCAGACAAGATAGCCTCAAAACTCTTGGAATTCAACGAAAAAAGAAAATTAATAGAAAAGCAATTATTAGCCGAAGCTAACCTTATTATCAGTGCTAATAATTTACACGACGAAAATGGAATTTGTGTTTATGGCGATAACTGGCATGAAGGGGTTTTAGGAATAATTGCTGGCAAGATAAAAGACAATTATAATAGACCTTCATTTGTTATTTCTTTTGATGAAAATGGAATTGGGAAAGGTTCTGCGCGATCTGTTGAAGGGGTTCATTTAGGTGATTTTTTTGATAAAGCAAACGAAGCTGCAATTATAATTTCGGGCGGGGGGCACGCAATGGCTGGGGGGTTTTCGATTAATAAAACTAAAGTTGACGAATTTAAAACTTTCATAAACGACAATATTACTCATAACACTAATCAAAATGCAATTAAGATAGATTGTTCAATGTTAGCGCAATGCAATTTAAATACTTTAGCAAAAAAGTTAACAGAACTCGAACCTTTTGGCAAAGGAGTTGAAAAACCTATCTTTTGCATAAAAAGAGTAAAAATCAAGTTGATAAACAAAATTAAAAATGGAAAACATATTTCTATTATATTCTCAGATGAATTTGGAAAGAATAATATAAGATCTGTGATATTTAATATATCTTCAAAGAATGCTATAATAGAATTAATAAATACAAATCAAAGCTCATTATTCGATATAGTCGGAGAGCTTAATTATAGCGAACAATTCGGAGGCAATGTCGTGATCAAGGATATTAGAATTGCAAACCATCGCTAGGCCTCCTGGGGCGTGAGTATGATATCATAATTATACCATACTCACGCCATCAGTCTGTCAAGGATCACTTCGTTCTCCTCCTTGACAGACTATACGTTAATTTAATATCGCATGTAATGTTGCCCAAGCAAAGAAAATTCTTTAGAAACTTCGGGCAAAATCTTCGATTTTACGATAAATCTTTCGATTTATCATAATCGCGCTCTCGTGCGGGATAATAAAATCGAAGGTTGTTGACCCCGCACCCAAATATAATCTCTTATTACTCCAGAGGTAATAAATTCCAATGGATATAAGAGCGGCGCCCAAGGGGGCCTGACAAGGTTCGGCTTATAGAGCCTATAATGGGGGCAAGTCTGTCATGGAGGAGAACGAAGTGATCCTTGACAGACTATGTGCGCGAGTATGGTAAAATAATTATACCATACTCGCGCCCCGGGGGAGGTGGTGAAAATCTAAGATTTCCCTCGGACATATTCTATTGCTGCATATTTCGATATGAAGTCTATTTTGTAAATTAAGGCTAATCTCAAAAATCTATTTTGCTTATGAGTTTTCTATGTTACAATGCTATGTAGTTCAAGGATATGCTTGAAATTGAGAGATTATTTAATTCAAGGCAAATTGAGTTTCCGATGCTTTAAGTTTTCAATTTTGCTCTTTTGCCATAGTTTAATCGGAAGGAAAATGTTATGTCTACTAAATTTACGATGCGTCAATTACTCGAAGCCGGAGTTCATTATGGGCACGTCACTCGAAAATGGAATCCCAAAATGGCTCCATATATTTTTGGGAAAAGAAACAGAATCCATATTATGGATCTAGAACAAACCGTTCCTATGCTGCAAGCGGCGCTTGATGTTGCAAAGAATATAATAGCCAATTATGGGAGAGTTTTATTTGTAGGAACAAAGTCACAAGCATCCGAGATAGTGCAAAGTGCAGCTCAAAAATGTGGTCAATATTATGTTAACCACAGATGGCTTGGAGGTATGTTAACAAATTGGAAAACGATTAATCAATCAATCAAACGATTGAAGAGCTTGGAAGAGAAGATCGAAAATCCAGTTGGGTTGACAAAAAAAGAAATACTTAACCTTCAAAGAGAAAAAGAAAAATTGGATTTAGCCTTTGGAGGCATAAGAGAAATGGGAGGGCTGCCTGATTTGGTTATTGTTATCGACACGATAAAAGAAGCAATAGCCGTCAATGAAGCTAAGAAACTCGGCATTCCGATTATCGCGATAGTTGATTCAAATTCAGATCCAGACAGCATAACATACCCAATCCCGGGCAATGATGACGCTACTAAGGCTATAGAATTATATTGCGAATTATTCTCTGCGGCTATTCTTGAAGGATTGCAAAAGGGACTCGAGAAATCGGGAGTAGATATAGGCGCTTCAGATGCGATTATAGAAGAAGTTGTTTCAACTGAAGACACTGCGTCAAGCGATAAATTGTTGGAGATAAATGATGGAAATTAGTGCAAGATTAGTGAAACAGCTTCGCGATAGAACGGGAGCTGGAATGATGGATTGCAAGAGGGCTCTTGTCGAAATGGATGGAGATATTGAGGCTGCGACTAAGTATTTGAGAAAAAAAGGACTCATGGACGCAGCAAAAAAATCTTCGAGAATAGCCGCGGATGGATTGATCTCTATTGCAATATTAGCTGATAAAAAAAGCGCTGCAATTGTTGAAATAAACTCAGAAACAGACTTTGTCGCAAGGAACGAGAAATTCCAAGATATAGTTTCTAAAATTGCTACTGTTGCTTTGGGAAATGATTTAATTAATTCGATTTTAAGTGCTAAATATCCAAATTCTGAAAAGACAATAAAAGAAGAAATAGATCTTTTAATTTCTCTTATTGGTGAAAATATAACGCTTAGACGAGCTAAACGAATCTCTGTTAAAAATGGCATAATATCTTCATATATTCATAATATCATAACCCCTGCTATGGGGAAAATAGGAGTCTTGGTTGCGCTTGAGGCTGAAGGTGATTTTTGCGCAACGAAAGCTGAGGAATTTGGCAAGAGAATAGCAATGCACATAGCTGCGGCAAACCCGACTTACCTTTGCCCAAAATGCGTTCCTCAAGATATTATCGACAAAGAAAAAGAAATCGTATTATCTCAAGCGAAGGAACTTGGAAAGCCTGAAAATATAGCTGAAAAAATGGCTGAAGGAAGAATTGCTAAATTTATTGAAGAATCGACTTTAATCGAGCAAATTTTCGTTATGGATGGTAAAACAAAAATAAAAGATGTTCTTGAGGCGTTTAATAAAGAAAATGGATTTAATATAAAAATAGCGAGTTTCTCGAAATTCGTTTTAGGAGAAGGAATTGCAAAAACAGAGACTAATTTTGCCGAAGAAGTCCAATCTTTCATGCGGTAAAATATGATTCCTGACAGAGTATTAATAAAAATCTCAGGAGAGGCGATATCTGGCAAAGATGAATTATTTTCTTCAGATATCGCTATTAAAATCTGCAATGAAATAAAGAATGTAATAGACCTTGGAATTTCGGTTTTAGTTGTTGTTGGCGGCGGGAATATAATTCGTGGACGAGATTTCATAAACGGTGGCGTCATTTCCAGAGAAACCGCAGATTCAATCGGAATGTTAGCAACCATTATGAATGGATTATTTTTAAAAGAGCTTTTTCAAAAAATAGGTATAGATTCAGAAATCGTCAAATCACATCATAATCCTGAAAACTTAAGCTCGAAGAATAAATTATTAATATTTGTTGGCGGATTGGGATATCCTTATTTTTCGACCGATACAGTCTCCGTTATCGCTGCTCTTTTGTATAAATGCGATATTATATTAAAAGCAACAAAGTCTAATGGAATATACGATAAAGATCCACTGCTATTCCAAGATGCGAAGTTTATAGAAAATTTAACATACGAACAGGCTATCAAAGACAACATCCAAATAATGGATCAAACTGCATTTTCTATTATTGGCTCAAATAAGCGCATCCCCATCTACGTTTTTTCACTAAAAGAAGAAAACTGCTTTGTTAAAGCTCTTAATAAAACGATAAAAATGTCAATAGTGAATTAAGAAAAATAATCTTTTAGGTTCTTGACTAGCGTTCACAATTAGCATCTTAGGATTAAAGAAAATGAGTGTTATGCGATTTTTTATACTCTTTGCCTAGTCTTTCCGAGTTTTTTCATACCCCTTACACGAAACTGGGGCACTGCAAAGATTTCTCTTTGCAGTGGCCCGCGTGGGCGCTTCGTAAATCGCAACATCAATTTTTATTCTTTATCACGTAATTGAAAATGATAGTAGTACACCATTTAAAGAAATAAGACGCAGCAGAGGAACTCTGCGGGCATAGGGCATTCTGATAAAACTTCTTCATAGCTTTTAGTACCTTCTCAGCATTCGGAATCAGAATTATTTCAAAAAAATATACGGAGAATCTAAGCAGATTATACTTAGGAGCGGATTGACAACTATGTACTGTCCAGCATCTTCCGCAAACTCTTGAAAACTATGGCTTTTTTGACTTTTCTGCGCTTCAATTTTTTTATTGATAAAGCCCAGAGAATACATGGCTTTATGGCCAGAATATCCACATTCAGTTATCAGTCATTGTAAATTTCAGAATCATTGCAAAAAAAATACCTAGGAGCATAGAAGCGAATTATAGAAAGTTATGAAAGAATCATTGTTTAGCCCGAGAAGCTTCTACTTTTCAGACATCTCCAGGGCGCGAGTGTGTTATAATATTTTACCATACTCGCGCCCCGGGAAGACTTAATTATTTAACCCCCAAAATCATGACTCTATCTATTTGTGCTAGATCTTTTTCTACTTCTATGAGAGACAAATTTTTATTAATCGCTAGGATTTTTTCTTTTTGCTCGTAACCTATTTCAACAAAAATCTTACCGTTCGGTGTTAGAAAGTTTTTAGCATGAGGAATGATTTTTTTATAAGCGTTTAGGCCATCAATGCCCGAGAAAAGAGCTATTTTAGGATCAAACATTACTTCTTTATCTAATTCATAATTTTTACTTACATATGGAGGATTCGATACAATGGCGTCATATCTTTTGCTTATATTAGAAAACCAGTTGCTTTTTATTAAATGACATCTATTGATTAATGACAAATTAACAGCGTTATACTTTGTTATATCCAGCGCACTCTTGCTTATATCTGCAAAATCAGCTATGGCGTTTTGATATAGTGATAGAATAGTAAGCCCTATGCAGCCGGTTCCTGCTCCCAAGTCAAGTATATGCAAGTGTTCATCTTTATTTAGAAAATGTTTTTGAAATAAATCTATTATTAATTCTGTTTCAGGTCTGGGATCTAATGTTTTTCTAGAAGTTTTGAAATTTATACCATAAAACTCTTTTTTGTTTATTATTTTTGCTATAGGTTCGTTCCTGCTGCGGCGGTTAGCATATTTGATAATAGAAGCGTATTCCTTTTCATTTAATAAAAACTTTTCTTTATAAAACGCATCACTATAAGAGATATTTAAGACATAAGACAACAACAAAAGAAAATCGTATCTTGATATTTTAAACTCTGTGGATAAGTCAGATATTTGGTTGCGAAATAGAGTATAAAGTTTCACGATAAGTATTTTGGTTTTCTTTGCAATAACTTCATCAACCAATCAAGCGCAGATTTTTTGCTGATAAGTAAGATTTTATCTCCACCGTTTATTAGTTTCTTTTTAGGCAATAGATAGGTTTCTTTTCCCCGATGTATGGCTATTATTAATACTTCTCCGTCTGTTGAGATGTCATCAGTTAAACTTCCGACAATATGGCTGTTGTCGAAAACATTCACCAAAATAACTTCAGCGTCTTCTTCAAAATTTAATAATAACTCCGTACTGCCTTGTTTTATAAAATATAGAATCTTAGAAATAACTATTTGCTTGGAATCCAAAATAGTATTACTCCCAAGAGAAGAATATATAAGATCAGAGTATGATGAATTGTTTAATATTGTGAAAACTCGCTTTGCTCCGCATTTTTTAGCTATCAGGCCAGATAGCATATTAACTTTATCATCTTCTGTCATAGAAACTACTAAACCTGCGTTCTTCATCTCTTTTATATCCAGAACTTCTTTTTCTAATGGATTTCCACATAATATATCAATTTTGTCGAATTTTTCGGCTAGTATTTCTACTTGTTTGGCATCATTTTCTATTATCTGTATTTGTATGTCTATGTTGTTTTCGTCGATATGACGAGCTATTTCTTCGCAAATATTTCCGCCTCCGATTATAATAACATTAGCGTATTTATTTCTATTAAATCCCAAAAGCTGCATTGCTTTATATACATTTTCTTGAGATACCAAAAAATACACATTATCTCCAGCATTTATATAATCAGATTTAGACGGTATGATTAATTTATTTTCACGTTGTAAACAAATTATAACTATTTCGAAATCTTTAACTATACTATAAATATGTTTTAGTTGTATGTTTGAAAGAGGCGCATTTTTTTTACAATTGAATCCTATAATTCGATATTCATTATTAATACAAGATATGACATTTAATGCTTCAGGAATTAATATACTCTTTTTTATAATTTCGGATATTTCTATTCTAGGAAATATAGCAAGATCCAATGCGAACTTATTTTTAGATAATAGATCTTGATTTTCAAAGTAAGAGCTCTTATTGATTTTGGCTATTTTGATTGGAACCTTTGGCATAAAATTTACGATTTCACAGGTAATAAGATTAACCTCATCAGAAGAAGTTACCGCGATTAAGTAATCTGTCTCTTCTATTCCCGCTTCTTTTAAAACGTTTATATCAGTTGCATCCCCTAAGACAGGCTTAACATCTAACTTTTCCTCAATTCGTTTTATATTGCTTATTGATATATCCACAACAGAAACGTCATTATCGGCCATAGAAAGAGTCTTAGCTATTTCACAGCCTACTTTCCCTGCTCCTAGAACTAAATATTTCATCAGTTTAGTTCTCGTCTTCTAATTTATAGATTTTAGAATCTGTAATATTTAAAGATTTTAACTTTCTATGCAAAGCAGATCTTTCCATACCGACAAATTTCGATGTTTGTGAAATATTACCAGAGAATCTTTTCAATTGCTCCATAAGGTATTGTCGTTCAAATTCTTCTCTTGCATCTTTTATGGATAATTCTGAAAATTTAGATATAAACCTAATTTCATTACATTCTCCATCATTGGTTCCATTTACAATATCTTTCGGCAAATCGTCAATAGTTATTAATGTAGCATCAGCCGATTTTGAAGCTAGATTGAGAGTTAATGTCCAATCTACGAAATTTTTTAGTTGCGTAACATCTCCGGGCCAAGAATATGAACTTAATACCGTCAAAGCTTCATTTGAAAATCTCTTTTGTTGAGTATTATGTGCATTCGCAGATTGCTCCATATAATAATTCAATAAAATAGGGATGTCTTCTCTTCTAGCCATAAGCGGCAGTATTTTTAATGTGTTAGCATTTAATCTATAAAACAATTCGTCGCTGAAC
>JAIRKP010000106.1 GCA_031260085.1 Holosporales bacterium
ATTCAGCAATGTGGCTGATAAAAAGTATTCAACAAAGACAAACAACCATTCAAAGAGTTACAGAAAGTATCATGAAGTTTCAAAGAGAGTTTTTGGAGTATGGTATTTCTGCATTAAAGCCTTTGGTATTAAAAGATATTGCTGAGGATGTTAATCTGCATGAATCTACGATTAGCCGAGTTACCGCCAATAAGTATGTGCATACTCCGCAGGGTATATTTGAATTAAAATTTTTCTTTTCTTCTGGTTTTAAAAATAATTTAGCGGAGCAGAGCAGTGAAATATCAGCTGAGGTTGTCAAAAATAAAATAAAACAAATAGTTGCTAGTGAGGATCCTAAGAAACCGTTTAGCGACCAAGTTATTGTTGAAACCCTAAAGTCAGAAGGTATTAACATTGCCCGTCGCACTGTTGCCAAATACAGAGAAATGCAAAATATCCTTTCCTCCTCCCGCAGAAAACGAGTAATCTAATCTGGTTACGCTGGTATTTTTACTGGTATAGGGTTACATTTACGACAGTGTGAATATGAAAATAATCTAACTTTTACCCGATAGGCGAATCGAGAGTATACTAATCTCTTAGTTTATAAAAAATTACCGATCGGAGCTATCTATGTCTAAGAAAAGAAAATTATACGTAGAAAACACAGTGTTATTCATTAGTTCACGAGTAGAAAAGGATTTACCCTTTCCCGCATACCCTCTAATAAATTCCGCCTTACTAGGCATACTAGCACGAGCCAAATCCTTATATGAGATATCAGTCTGTCACTTTGTGTTTATGCCCAACCACTTTCATCTTCTAGTAGTTGTTAGAAATCCGTCTGACGTGCCTAATTTTTTAAGAGTTCTCAAGATGGAATCAGCTGCAGCAATTAATCGTCTCTGTGGCGTTAGACAAAACACTATTTGGACAGATGGTTTCGATGATCCAATAGTCTTAACTTCCGATAAAGTCATTGATATTATAAAATATATCTATAAGAATCCTGCTACATCTAACTTAGTTAACTCTATTGAACAATATCCCGGACTTTCCTCTTGGAGTATGTTTAAGAAAGGCGAACACTGCCGAGAGTGTATTTGGTTAAGGCGTTCCAAATTTTACAAGATTGGAAATTTAGGTTTAATGACAGATAAAAAGCAAGGAGAAATTATTAATGAAATAGCCGGAGATGATCCGATATTTCATACTTTTGAGTTAGAACCCAATTCTTGGACTAAATGTTTTCCTGAATATAACAATGTTGATATTGAAGAATTAACCAATCGAATTATCAAAGAGATTCAACAAGAAGAGAAAAATCTAAAACATCCTAAAGGCGTAGTCGGAGCTAAAAAGTTAAAAACTCAAGCCATAAATAAAAAGTTTAAATCGTCTAAATATGGTAAAAGGATGTTTTGTATTAGTTCTAACATTGACTTGCGTAAAACCTATATTACTTATTTCAAATTTGTCACGCAGAAAGCTAAGCAGGCTTACATGGCGATAAAAAATGGAGTATGCAATGTCATGTTTCCACCCGGGACTTTCATGCCGGGCGGTTCATTCTTAGAACCTTTGCCGCCAGAGTTATTTTTAACATAAAAAGCTAAGCTAAAATTCAACAATTTATACATTATAAAACTCACAAAAGCCAAATTATATAAGTTGGCGTTCTAAGACTTTGCAAACAATACAATTTTTGACGCTTAACAATAACAAAATTAACTAAAACAGAGCTAATTAATACTATATAACCATACATTTACTCAATTATCGCTTAGGTAATTAGCAATATTTTGATAGTTAGAAACATTATTGAGATTTATTTAATTCCATACTAGGGAATTGCAAAGAGAATTAGAGATACATTAATCTTATGATATTATGTAACCCCATACTAGAGCTACGTAGGGAAAAAAATTTAGTGGGGATTAATAACATCTTTCGAGGCTTGATTATTTTTGATTATTTTGATATTGGAGATTGGAACTTTTGTTCAATTTATATATATAGAATGTAATTTATTAAAATTAAAGGATAAGATCATGAGAAGATTTAAAAATTTATATAACTTATTCTCTCCATCATTAGTGGCTATTTACTTGGTTATGTTAAATAGCCAAACAGTATATGCTGATAATTGGAGCGGAGACAAACCTAATGATGATATATGTGGCGCTGAAATTTCTAAAAAATGTGGAACTCCCTGTAATCTTACGGTCGGTTCTATTGTCGCAAAAATCGATGGTTGCGCCTGCGGAACAGAAGAGTTTGATGATATTGAAGACAATGAATGCCTTTTCTGCGATACTAGAAAGAACTACCTCAACGGTTCGTGTATCGATGAAGCCTGCGATTTAGGCTGTATCAAGGTAGGAGATTGCCAAGGCGGTAATAAAAAATGTAGTTTCTGCGTGCCGACCGCTAATGCAGATCCAACAACTTTAAATATTAGCGCAGAAGGGACATGCAAAGAAAGCTCTTGCGGAGCCGTATGCGAAAAAGACGCCGATTGCCAAGGCGGATCAGGATCACAGACTTGTAAACGTTGCGTAAAACAAGGAAACGAATTTGGAAGATGCGTAGGAACTGTAACACAGCTTAGCGCTGTTAGAAATGCAAGAACTACAAAGACTATCTCTGTTAGTAGCACTAAATCTATTACTATTGAGGAAGCTAAATTAGGTATGGAAGGCAACTCAAAGTGTTTTAGCGCTAT
>JAIRKP010000021.1 GCA_031260085.1 Holosporales bacterium
TTATCGATGAGAAATGCAATACAAGATGCTGAAATTTCGAAGACAGAAATTTCATATATTAATGCACATGGAACATCAACTCCAGCTGGCGATATAGCTGAGCTAAATGCGATTAAATCATTATTCGCCGAGCATGCTTATAAATTGAATATTTCATCAACAAAGTCAGCAATGGGGCATCTTTTAGGCGCTGCGGGCGCTGTTGAAGCGATTATTTGCATACTCGCAATGCAAAATAGCATAGTCCCGGCGACATTGAATTTAGACGATCCAGACGATTCGTGTGATTTAAATTTGACAGCGAAGATCCCTCAAGAGAGAAAAATGGAATATGTCATGAGCAATTCATTTGGCTTTGGCGGAACCAACGCAACAATCGTATTTAAGAAAATATGAATCTGAAACCTAACAATTAAAAGTTTGTCGAAAAAGCAAAAGCTTTTCCGACACGCGTGTACACATAGAAGCATCGGCTTTTATGTAAATCTAATTGGATATCTGTACAGACCCTTAATATCCGCCTTCTTTATCACAACCGTAAGATGCACAATTCAAGCAATCTGACATATGGAAAGTTATAACAGATATCAATTTTTGCCCGAAAAGCAAACGCTTTTCGGGCCCCCGGAGCAAAATTATGGTATAATAATTTACCATAATTTTGCTCCGTGGAAGGTACTGAGGACTCATTGCTGTTGGTTGTGATAAGAATTCTATTAGCGTAAAAGTCTGTCAAGGAGGAGAACGAAGTGATCCTTGACAGACTGAGGGCGCGAGTATAGTATAATGATTATACCATACTCGCGCCTGCGTGGTCCAGAGCTTAATAACAACTTATCAAGTAGGAAGCAATTGAAAATTTATTCAAAGTGTTATATAATCTCTACATTATGATTAGTTTTTGATTATAAAAGGATTTTGATGGCATTAAGAATTAGATTAGCCCGCGGTGGAACCAAAAAACGACCGTTTTATCGGTTAGTAGTTGCTGAAAATACCGCTCCGAGAGATGGTAATTTTATCGAACGATTAGGATCTTATAATCCTCTGCTTGAAGCTGGTGATAAAGAGAGAATCATTGTAAAGGCTGATAGAGTAAAATATTGGCTATCGGTTGGGGCGCAGGCATCTGAACGAGTTGTGAAAATGCTGTCTGATTTGAAAATAATAGAAGTTCCCGTTATTCCAGAAAGGCCAAAAAAATCAACCCCGAAAAAGAAAGCCCAAGAGCGATTGAAAGCAGCTGCCGCAACCACTGCATAATTTATGAATTTTGATGGTGTGTGTTGGCAGTATTATAAAATCCATCGGTATTAGAGGTCTTGTAAAAATTCAGCCATACACATCTTCTCCTTCGTTCTTTTTAGAACGTAATTTATTTTTTTTAGATAGCCTAAAAGAGATAATGCTATTTGATCAGAAAATTAATAAAAAAAACGAAGTATTATCTTATATAAAAGGTTACAGTGATAGAACAGCTGTTGATTCACTTAAATTAAAAAAGTTGTTCGTATTAAGAAATACTTTACCAATACTTGAAGAAAATGAGTATTATTTAAATGATTTATCGAATTTAATAGTTTTTAATAAAGCAAAAAATGAATTAGGCAAAGTTTCGGCTGCGTTCGATTATGGTGCTGGAGTTTTTTTAGATATAAAACTCAATAATTCAAACACTATAGCAACAATTCAATTTAAAAAAAATTCGATTTTATCGGTAAATATAATAGAAAAACATCTCATAATAGACGAGGATTTTCTTATAAAATGAAAACTCCGAAAATATACATAATAGCTGGCGAATCTTCTGGTGATTTTTTAGGGGCGGAAATTCTAAAGAAATTGAAAAAAATGAACTGTACAATATCGATTATTGGCGGAGAATTGATGGAAATGCAATGCGGCGCAAGTTTGTTTGATATTTCTGAAATTTCAGTTGGCGGTATAACCGAAATTATTCCTCATATTTATAGGATAAAACAGCTAATTAATAAAGCAATCCAAGATATTTTATCAAAAGATATCGATGTATTGTTAACTATAGATTCTCCCGATTTTAATTTTAGAATAGCAAAGGCTGTAAAAAAACATAATAAAAAGATACGGCTGATTCATTTAGTCGCACCAACAGTTTGGGCGTGGCGCGAAAAAAGAGCTAAGAAAATTGCGAGCATTTACCACCAATTGTTAACTCTCTTTGATTTTGAGCCTGCATATTTTGAAAAATACGGTCTAAAAACAACTTTTGTTGGCCATCCATTTGCGCAGTGTTTCCATAAAACATCATGCAAAAAAGAAGAACTAATACTCCTATTGCCAGGCAGTCGTTCCCAAGAAATAAAAACTCTGTTACCAATTTTTCTAAAAGCAATCCAAAATAGAGCAGAACAAATTATAATACCAACACTTCCGTCCCAACAAAATCTCGTACGCTCGATTATAGGCGAAAGGAAAATTTTGATAGTATCGTCTGAAGAGCAAAAGAATGAATTATTTCGTGTAGCAAAATTTGCAATAGTCGCTAGCGGAACAGCAACTCTCCAATTAGCTTTATCGCATTGCCCAATGATAGTTTGCTATAAATTGTCAAATATAACATATCTTATACTAAAAAAATTGGTGCACCTGAAACATATATCATTAGTAAATATATTGCTAAACAGAAATGCCGTTCCTGAACTGATTCAAAATGATTGTACTCCAAGCAATATCAGCGCCTGTATAACTTCAACTTGTTTTGCTAAGCAACTGTCTGCTTTCGATGAGCTGCCTAAACACATAACAAATCAAGACGTGT
>JAIRKP010000023.1 GCA_031260085.1 Holosporales bacterium
AGTCTGTCAAGGAGGAGAACGAAGTGATCCTTGACAGATTAAGGCGCGAGTATGGTATAATATCTATACCATACTCGCGCCCCAGATTACTCATTTCATTCGTATAATATCCAATGCCTCCTTGAGAGTTATTTTTAGAAAATTTATATTTTTTTCTAATTTAAAAGATTTAGAGCCCATCTTTAACAATGGTCCGAATTTTCCTAACATCAGGACAATATCTTCCGTTCCATTTGGACCATTTCCCAATGTTTTTGGTAATTGATTTAAGGCTATAGCATCATCTAAGGTTAATTCAGATGGTTCTGTAACAAATTTTGGAATTGAGATTCTTTTTGGTTTTTTCCCTTGTGGGTCTTTTGCATCCTTTGTTTTCTCCCATTCAAAATAATATCCGTAAGGACCATTTTTTAAGAAAATCGATTCGTTTTCATATTTCCCAACAACTATCACTTCTGGCGCCATTTTTGAAGTAGTATTTTCTCCCAATAATTGTTCGCCGAGTTTTTGAGTATATCTGCATTTGGGATATCGAGAGCATCCTAAGAAAGCTCCGTACCTCCCTAATTTTAAATTTACCTTTCCTTCATAGCAGACTGGACATTCTCTTTTAGCATCGGTACCTTTGAATATATAATCATTAATATCATTTTCAACTGAATCTATAACCTTTGAGATTGTTAATTCTTGTGATTTAAGTATTTCTGTATTGAATTCTTTCCAAAACACATCTATCACATTTTCCCAAAATAATTTTCCATTAGAAATATCATCCAATTCTTCTTCGAGCGTTGCCGTAAAGTCATATCTGATATATTTGGCAAAGAAAATTCTTAAAAACGAAACAGTCAAATATCCTATTGTTTCAGGAAAGAATGTCCTCTTTTGCAACGAGACATATTTCCGCTCTTGCAAAACGTTAATAATAGAAGCATAAGTTGACGGCCTGCCAATGCCGAGGTCCTCTAACTTTTTGACCAAACTTGCTTCGTTAAATCTCGCAGGAGGCTGAGTGAAGTGTTGTATGCAATCGATATTATTCAGCGCGACTATTTCGTCTGGCGTTAAGGTTGGAAGTTTTTCGGATTGTTCAGTTGAGTCATCGTCCGTTGATTCAACATATAATTTCAAAAATCCATCGAAAGCAATTGTAGATCCAACAATCTTAAATTGAGCTTTTTCATCCGTCGATGAGATATTCACTGTAACTTGGTCTATTATTGCAGATTCCATTTGAGATGAGACTGTTCTTTTCCAAATGAGATCATATAAATCAAATTCATCTTCAGATAGATATTGTTTGACAATCTTTGGCGATCTTTCAAATGAAGTCGGCCTGATTGCTTCGTGAGCTTCTTGAGCATTCTTTGTTTTTGTTTTATAAATTCTTGGATGTTTGGGGAGATACTTTTCGCCATATTCAGAATTAATATGAGTTCGAGCATTTTCTATCGCTTCTGTTGAAAGGGAAGTGCTGTCAGTTCTCATATAAGTTATGAGCCCTGTCATTGTTCCATTTATTGGAATTCCTTCATAAAGTTTTTGTGTTATTTGCATGGTTTTTTTAGAAGAAAATCCAAGTTTTCGAACGGCATCTTGTTGCAGCGTAGATGTTGTGAATGGAGCATAAGGATTTCTTTTTACTGATTTTTTCTCTATTTTATTAATGAAATACTCTTTTTCTTTTAATGATTCTTTAATATTCATTGAATCTTTTTCAGTTTTTATTGAAAGTTTATCGAGTTTAACGCTATCAAAATGAGTTAAGGTTGCTTTAAAGTTTCCATTTTTAGCTATAAAAACTCCATGAATTGACCAATATTCTTCTGGTTTGAATTTTTGAATTTCCAGTTCTCGTTCAACTATTAATCGCAGCGCAACCGATTGAACTCTCCCAGCTGATCTAGCGCCTGGCATTTTCCTCCACAAAACGGGGGATAAGGAAAACCCTACCAAATAATCTAAAACTCGCCTAGCTAAATAAGCATCAACCAAATTATTATCTAGGTCTTTGGGCGACTCAAATGCTTTTTGTACTGCGCTTTTCGTAATTTCGTGAAACACCACTCTTTTTATATTTTTATTTTTCAGTAATTTTTTCTCGTTCAAGACTTCCAGTATATGCCAAGATATAGCTTCTCCCTCTCTGTCAGGGTCCGTCGCTAAGAACAAATTGCTCGAATTCTTTATATTATCCGAAATTTCTTTTATCTGTTTCTTCCCTCTAACATTGGCTTCCCAAAGCATTTTATAATGATCGTTAGTATCAACTGAGCCACTCTTTGAGACAAGATCTCTTATATGGCCATAGCTTGCTATGACTTTATAATCTCGGCCTAGATAAGTTTCTAAAGTCTTTGCTTTGGCGGGCGATTCTACTATGACAATTCCTTTTAACACGATATTATTGCGCTGACTTTATCCGTCTTCTAGATAGACTAATTTAAAATAACGTAATATGCAACGATATAAGCTGCTGATAATGTAGAGAGCAGGTGCAAGAGGAGTAGACCAATATAGCATAAAGTATTTCTCACTGGAAAAAAATTTAAGTATAATTCCCTTGAATAGTATAAGGAAATAATTTTATTTAGAAATGCCCGAACACCACAGCATTTTGGCCATCGGGGATTAAAACACCGAGCTGTCTTAGCGTGACATATACAAGGTTCTGCAACGAATAATTTAGACTGTCCACTCCCGAATACGCAGACACTAGACCACTTTCGAAACTGATGATAGAGTCATAAGATTGTAGAAGATCGCGATCAAGTTGAATCGTAATCCAAACCTCCGTCTTCTGTTTCTATATTTTTCATTGTAAACAGTATAATAAAC
>JAIRKP010000013.1 GCA_031260085.1 Holosporales bacterium
TATGGGTAATAAGATAGTTGCAAAAAAAACAATGGCAGATCTCGGTATGCCAGTGATAAAAGGTTCAGATGACGAAGTTAAAACAGCAGACGAAGCAATAGAATTAGCGAAAATATCCGGATACCCAGTTCTATTTAAAGCAGCTGCAGGAGGCGGCGGCAAGGGTATGAAAGTTGCCATGTCGCAAGAAGAAATTGCGGATGCTTTTAATTTAGCAAAGGCAGAAGCTAAATCCAATTTTGGCGACGATGCGCTTTATATGGAAAGGTATCTCGCTAATCCAAGACATATAGAAATTCAAATCATTGCAGATTCGTATGGAAACGTTGTTCACTTAGGTGAACGAGATTGCTCGATCCAGCGGCATCATCAAAAATTAATGGAAGAAGCTCCTTCGACAATTCTATCTCCTCAAGAAAGAAAGAAGATTGGAGAGATCGCATGTCAAGCTATAAGAAGCCTAGGCTATGTTGGGGTTGGTACTCTCGAATTTTTATACGAGAACGGCGAGTTTTTCTTTATGGAAATGAATACTAGATTGCAAGTCGAACATAGCGTTAGTGAAGAAATAACAGGAATTGATATTGTAAAAGAACAAATAAAAATTGCTGCAGGGGAAAAATTATCAATAAAACAAGAAGATGTAAAAATTGACGGTCACACAATCGAATTTAGAATTAACGCAGAAAATCCTGAAACATTCATACCCTCTCCTGGTCAAATTGAAGAGCTATATTTCCCGGGGGGAAAAGGAGTCAGAATAGATTCTTATATTTACAGAGGATATACAATTCCACCATATTATGATAGCTTGATAGCAAAAATAATAATTCACGGAACCACCAGAGAGGAGTGCATCGAAAAAGCAAAATGTGCTCTTGATGAATTTGCAATAGATGGTGTTCAAACTACGGCGGATTTGTATAAGAAACTTCTGAGAAATAAAGATATCATAGAAGCAAAATTCGACATACATTGGTTGCAAAATAATCTTAGGAGAATATAGTATGAACATTATCAAGACGGATCTACTAAGTAAAATAGCATTTATCGATCACGGTTTTTTTAACAGAAAAGGAGGGCAAAGTTCAGGTGCGTTTGAGTCGCTTAATGTTGGTTTTGATAAAGGCGATGACGACAAAAATGTTAAAAAGAACAGAGAAATAATTGCTGCGAATTTCAATATTCCAGTATCGAATTTAATAACATTAAATCAAGTGCATGGTGACACAGTCCATGTCATAGATTCAGAAAATATAAATAAATATAAATTTTCGTCTTCAAAGCAAGCATTATCAAATTCTGGAGATGCAATAATTACAGATCAAAACAATTTGCTAATTGGAGTCGTAACCGCAGACTGCGCTCCCATTTTGCTTTGCGATGAATATGCTAAAATCATAGCTGTGATTCATGCAGGTTGGCGAGGTGCGCTCGGAAATATTATAGAAAATACAATAAAAGAGTTAGAATCTAAAAAATGCAAGCACATAGTAGCTTCAATCGGTCCGTGCATTCAAAAGAAATCTTTTTTCATAGAAAATGCTATGAGCGATAAGATCGAAAAAAAATATATATCATATTTTTATGGGAAGGTGTTTTTTGATATGCAATTGCTAATCTTAGAAAAATTGATGCAACTTGGAGTGAAAACGGTTTCTAAAATAAATATAGATACCTTTTCCAATAACGATTTTTTCAGTTGCCGAAGACAAAATGGCAAATATGGGGTTCAATTTTCAGGAATAATAATAAAGGAGTAACAATTATATGAATAATATGCAGAAATTTCTTAGCAAAGCGCAAAAATTACAATCCCAACTATCCAAAACTCAAGCTGAATTAGAGCTGAAGGAAGTTATGGGAACTTCCGGGGCGGGGATGATTAGAATCACTATGACGTTAAAAGGAGATGTTAAATCAGTGTCTATAAATAAAGAAATAATTAATACAGACGAAGTAGAGGTATTAGAAGATCTTGTTTTAGTAGCATTCCGAGATGCAAAACAAAAAGCAGACACACTATTCTCAGAAGGAATGAAACAAGCTGGAGGAGGAGATATAGATATGTCAAAGTGGCTAGAAGGAAGATTTTAAAGTGAGTTTCCCTAACCCCAGGGAGACGATCATTCTCGGAATAGATCCTGGTTTGGTTAAAACAGGGTGGGGGGTCATCAAAAGCCAAGCAAACAAAATAAGTTACGTTTCATGCGGGGTCCTAACGACTTCAAGTTCAGATTCTATGGGAAACCGATTGGCAAAAATTTATAATTCAGTAATGACGATAATTCAAGAGTTTCAGCCAATCGCAATAGCGATTGAACAAGTTTTCGTCAACATCAACCCTCAAACTAGTCAAAAATTAATTATGGCCCGCTCCGCCGCACTAATAGCTATAACCAACAGTGAATATAATGCACACGAATACACTCCTAACGAGATCAAAAAAACCATCACCGGTATGGGTCATTCATCCAAAGCACAAATGTATACGATGGTAAAAAAAATTTGCAACTGTCATCTGGTTAAAGATGGCAAGACACTCACCTCCGACTCAATAGATGCCCTAGCAGTCGCTATCACCAATGCTTTCAGTTCCCACTAGGCTCACAGTACGCCACAATCCCCAAAGGGTCACAACTTAGGAGAGAAAAGCTGGATAAAATACACCTAGAAATTGAGAGAAGGAAAGAATAAGGTAAATGAGAACTTACCTTCAGGCGAGGAGCACGCAAATGAGAACAAGATACCTGAGCATAATAATGCTCACCCCAAGCCTTATGGCGGCAGCGAATGAGTGTACATTGACATACACAGAGGACGTTAAGGAGCTCCGGATAGCCGGAGACACCACGGAACTGGACCCCGTAGGAACCTATGGATTTCCGGAAATCAAGATTCAGACAAAAAACAACAAGATAATCCTTAGCAAGATCAATCTACCGGCAGAGGCGGTATTAACGGTAGTTGGCGGGCAACTACAGTTCGAGATTGACAGCACTGACCCACT
>JAIRKP010000091.1 GCA_031260085.1 Holosporales bacterium
GAAGCGCGATTATCCGAAGAAGCTTCGGGCAAAATCTTCGATTTTGCGATAAATCTGTGATTTATCATAATCGCGCCCCGAAACCAAAATTAACAGTATTATCATATAATTTTCGAGTACTTTATTACCAAATCAATTTTCTAAGTATATACAAAAAAGTTTAGCATGTTATTGTGGAGTTTTACTGTGCCATGAAAGCTGGCTCCCGGGAGGCAGGTTGACCCTGTATTCCTACGAGTAAAAGTTCCTCTCAGACGATGTTTTAAATAGATTCCCTCAACTAAAGCCGATAGTTCCAAATACAGCTTTCAAAGTAGATTAAATATATAATTATTAGAATTCAGATATATCTCTCTTATCAAATCCATACATCTGTCGGTTACTAAAGTGTTTCCCATCAAAAGCGGTGGTTTAACCATATCCCACGGTGGGGGAGTAACCTTGGTAAGTAGTAGCCGTATCAAGGTTATGTTCAGATATCTAATTAGAGTCACAGGAAAGCTCCGTCTTTTGGGCGACAAGATATTTATAAAGGTTATAAGTCCTCTTGTTAATATTGCGAATAGATCAGGTTATCGTGACAGGAATATGCTATAATGTAGGCCAGTTATACATCCAGATTGACGACTTTTTCGGCGTTGGATTGAATGAATTCGCGACGGGGTTCGACTACGTCTCCCATTAAGATTGAGAAGATTTTGTCGGCTTCTTCGGCTTGGGTGAGTTTGACTTGCAATAGTGTTCGAGCGGCCGGATCTAAGGTAGTTTCCCAAAGCTGTTCGGAATTCATCTCTCCCAATCCTTTGTATCGATTGATTGCGAGTCCTTTTCTTCCATATTGAAAAGTCTGTTCAGTCAAAGTTAATGCACCATCCACTTGCGACACATCGCGATCATTGAGCGTTTGCAATACGGCCGGTTCTTTAAACATATTGTATAGCTTGTCTCTCAATTTTTGAATCGAGCGAACCTCAGGAAGTTCTAAAAATGAATGATCAAGCGTAATAATCTCTTGAGAGCCAAATGAATTCTCTACTATCTCGACACAACTGTTATTATCGTTTACACTATATTTTATATCATCGTTACTTATTTTATTAAGATATTTCTTAAGTATTTCAAAGTTTTCATTGCTTTTGTCAAATAAAAACCCACTAAGCAGTATGCTTTCGGTAATTTTTGGATTTGGAATATATGGAGTCAAAGAATGCAGAATATGAGAAACATTAATGCAAATTTTCGCGATGTTTTTGAAATCACTCCCACTAACGATCTCGCCATTATAAAAAGTTAACTTGGCATCCTTTATCACTGCGTCCAATATATATTCTTCGAATTCTTTTTCGTCTTTAATATAAACAATTGAATTGCCACGTTTAACTTTATACAAAGGAGGCTGAGCTATGTATAAATATCCATGATCTATGATGGGGCGCATATGCCGGTAAAAAAATGTTAATAACAAAGTCCGGATATGGCTGCCGTCAACATCAGCATCAGTCATAATTATAATTTTATGATATCTTGCTTTAGAGATATTGAAATCATCCCTGCCAATCCCTGTTCCAAGTGCGGTGATTAAAGTGCCGATCTCTTGAGAAGATAACATCCTATCAAACCTTGCTTTCTCAACATTCAAAATTTTCCCGCGCAGAGCCAAGATAGCTTGAGTTTTTCGATCCCGCCCCATCTTAGCAGAACCGCCCGCCGAATCTCCTTCGACAATAAAAACTTCGCTAAGAGCTGGATCTTTTTCGGAACAGTCTGCCAACTTCCCAGGCAAGGAAGCTATATCTAATGCGCCTTTCCTTCTCGTTAATTCCCGGGCTCTTCTGGCGGCTTCTCGAGCTGCGACAGCTTCAAATATCTTATCTATAACAACTTTTCCCATAGCTGGATTTTCTTCAAACCAAGAACTCACAGCATCATAAATAACCGACTCAACAACAGGGCGAACTTCAGAAGAAACTAACTTATCTTTTGTCTGTGATGAAAATTTCGGATCAGGAACTTTTATAGATAAAACACAAGTTAATCCTTCTCGGATATCATCGCCCATTAAAGAACTTTTTAGATCTTTCTTGCCTGGGGATTTGACTTGATTATTAGCAACGTAATTAGTAACAGCTCTTGTCAAAGCAGCTTTAAATCCAGCAAGATGAGTTCCTCCGTCACCTTGGTGTATGTTATTAGTGAAGCACAATATATTTTCGTGATAGCTATCAGTCCATTCCATAGCCATTTGGACAACTATTGCAGAACTCGATTTTGCATTGTCTGCAATAATTTTTTTGTTATTAAGAACATTTTTACCGCTATCGATATATTGGACGAATGCCTCTAATCCACCTTCATAATAAAGCTCATTTGAATAAATGGACTCAGGTCTTTCGTCATTTAGCTGAATTCGTACTCCAGAATTTAAAAATGCTAATTCTCTTATGCGTCGTTCTATGGTTGGTCTGTCAAATTTCGTTATTTTAAAAATATCAGCATCGGGCTTAAATCGAACCATTGTTCCAGATTCTATTTTTTCATTTTCGGAAACGATTTGAAGCGGAGCCGTTGCAACGCCGCGATCGAAAGTCATAAAATATTTTTTGCTTTCTTTCCAGATAGAAAGCTCTAATCTTTCGGATAATGCATTAACAACCGAAACCCCAACGCCATGCAATCCTCCCGAAATTTTATAAGAATTTTGATCAAATTTACCTCCGGCGTGAAGCTGAGTCATAATAACCTCCGCAGCTGAAATTCCCATTTCTTTATGAATATCAACAGGGATCCCCCGCCCATTGTCTATAACGGAAATATATCCTTCTTCTTCGATACAAACTGTTATTTTATTGCAATGCCCGGCTAACGCTTCATCAATAGCATTATCGACTACTTCATAAATCAATTGATGAAGGCCCGTTCCATCATCAGTGTCGCCTATATACATTCCAGGGCGTTTTTTTACTGCGTCTAATCCTTTCAATACTTTTATTGAATCAGCAGTATATTTCGTATTCATAAATCAATCCCTTTCTATAGAGTTATTCTGTATTTTTAAAAACAAAGCTTCATTTCTAAATTCTTCAAATAAATTCTTATCTGTTCCAGAAAGCCAAACACAAATAGCTTTCTTATTCCTTGAGATAATATCTTTTAAATATTTAAAAAGTGATTTTCTATGTATAGCATCCAAATGCGCAACAACATCATCGAGAAGTAAAATCAATTTTCTATTATTGGTTTGCAACATATTTATAACAAAAGATAAGAAAACTCCACTTAAAAGTATCTTCTGTTCGCCAGCGGAGCATAAATAAGATTCCATTTGCTTCTCAACATGAAAAACTCTCCAATCGCTTCTATTGGGCCCAAAAGTTGTTGAACCTGAGAGATAATCTTTGTGTCTTCTAGAGAGCAGTT
>JAIRKP010000065.1 GCA_031260085.1 Holosporales bacterium
CAGAAGAAAAGATATTGAAAAGATTGTAATATAATCAGCGCTGCCGAAAATGGCTAACTTTTTGAAAATATAAGACAGTGCACCAAACGCGGTAAAGACGATAAATGGAACAATACAAAAGTTTTTAAAAAAGTGATAAGTTGTAAGGCAAAAGATAAAAAACAAAATCAAGAGCATAATGTTAACATTTTTACATTTCCAATCTTGAATAGACATTGCAAGACCTAATATTATAACAGGAAGATATATTAGATATTGCATTGACATAATTCTATTTATATACCAATTTGTTTGAAAAATCTAGGTTCTTTTTTCGAATTGTATAAGTTCACATAATTTGAGACAAATAGGAGCTCCAAAATTTCTTTTCAAAGAACAATGATTATATCATTCGGCCCCTTTTCTATTGTCAATGTTCGTTCGCTTAACGCTCACTCTCCACATTGACAATAGAGGGCCTTCTGATCTCTTTTTCTTGTTCCGAAAAAGAAATTGTTGGGCAGAGGTGAATTTAGAGTACAGCATCTTGAATTATTTCAGCTACGGAGATTTGTCTCACTTGGGTTTGAGGTTGGACATGAGAAATTGTTTACGCTATAGGAATGAGTGAAACACTCGCGCCTCGAGATTAAGCGTTGTGCCTCCCGCAGTTGGTGTATTATAATCATGTCTAATGCTTTTACTTTTATCAGACTTTAGCATGAGAGAGATAGCTCTTGATACAGAAACGACAGGTCTTTCGGTTGAGAATGGAGACCGGATTACTGAAATAGGCTGTGTTGAAATTGTAAACAAAAGAGTCACTGGGAAGTTTTTTCACGTTTATGTAAATCCCGAACGAGAGGTTAGTCGTGAGGCGCAAGAAATAAGTGGCTTAACGTATGAATTTTTGAAATCGCATAAAAAATTCAATGAGGTGTATACTGAGTTTTTGGATTTTATAAAAGATTCTAGATTAATTATACATAATGCTATTTTTGATATTGGGTTTCTAAATTTTGAATTAGAAAAGTCTAGAGCTGAAATTATAAAAATGGAAAATGTTATAAACACTTTGACAATGGCAAAACAAAAATTTCCCGGCTCTCCCGCAACTCTTGATGCTTTATGCAAAAGGTTCTCGATCGACGCTTCGAAGCGTATTAAACATGGCGCCTTAATTGATGCTGAACTTTTAGCAGAGGTTTATATTAATATGTCCGTTCGTATTCAGCAAAAGGATATATTTAGTATACAGCGTTATACATTGAATCCTATTTCACGAATAGAAAAAAATTTAGAGCTTAAGGTTATAAAAGTCTCGGAATCTGAGCTAAACGCCCATAATAACTTATTAAAAAAAATAAAAGAACCCATATGGACGAGGTTTCAATAAGTGATGGGAGATGGTGTCTTCAGTGCTATGGATGAATGTGTTGAGCCGTATTTTAAACCGCGCATTGCAATATTGAAGAAACTATTAGGCAATCGCGTTATTGATGCTTTATTGAATATGCCTTTGCATACAATCGAGAAAATCTGCTCTTTCCCATTAAACCAAAATGATGTCGGGAAAATTGTGACTACTAAAGTTTTTATAGAGTGTCTCGATTCTTTTAAAACTAGAGCTAGAAAGCCAATGAAAGTTTGGGCAAAAAGCGGAACTGTTTCAGTGGAGATTGTTCTTTTTAATTATAAAGAAGCATACGCCAAAAAAGCGTTCCCAGTTAGCTCGGAAGTTTATATCACAGGGAAATTAGCAAAATCCCTTGATGGCATGTTACAATTTATTAATCCATCAAAATCTCAAACAAAGCTTGCCTCTGGAATTTTCAATGTATATTCCCTTTCGACGGGTATCTCTTTGGAGCTAATTTATAGTGTAATTAAAAAAGCATTAAGTATTTTGCAAAATAGCAATTTAGAAGAATGGATACCAGAGAATATTCTAAAGATAAACAATTGGGGGAGTTTTTGGGAATCTTTATTTAAAATACATAATCCAAAAGAGAATGTTATTAATAAGTTCAATTTACCTGAATATCAAAGACTGTGCTTTGATGAATTATTAGCTGAGCAACTTGCCATAAGGCTGATCAATCCTAAAGCTAAAAACGGAAATATCATAAAGAATGAAAAAAAATTAATAGAAAAATTGAAATCCCTGCTGCCATTTGATTTAACAGCTTCTCAAAAATTAGTAATAGACGAAATCTTTAAAGATATGGAATCAGGATGCCCAATGGCTCGACTGCTGCAAGGAGACGTTGGATCCGGAAAAACAATAGTCGCTATAATATCAGCTTTATATGCAATAGAAAGCGGATATCAATGCGCATTACTTTCCCCAACCGAAGTCTTAACAAGACAACATCTTGAGAAAATTGGCAGCTATTTTGCTCAATTAGGCATCAAAACAGAAATCCTCACCGCTAATGAAAAAGGAAAAGCAAGAAAGGAGATTCTTTATAATATCGCTTCAGGGGCTTCAAAGATGCTGATTGGAACACATGCCGTTTTCAATGAGAATGTAAAATTTGAAAATCTAGGGCTCATAATTATAGATGAACAACACAGATTTGGGGTTAACCAAAGATTGAAATTGATCGCAAAAGGAGCGGCTCCCCATATCCTCAGCATGACTGCAACCCCAATCCCCCGGACTTTGATTTTATCTCAATATGGCGATATCAATGTTTCCACCATTCGAGAAAAACCATTTGGTCGAAAAGAAATTATTTCAAAAACAGTGTGTCTTTCGAAGATTAATATTGTCATCGAATCAATGAAAAATATAATAGAAAAAAATCAAAAAGTATATTGGATTTGTCCACTTATAGAAGAAAGTGATAAAATTAGCTATGCTAGTGTTATTAATAGATTCGAATATTTGAAAAATACTTTTGCAACTGACGTTGAATTGCTTCATGGCAAAATGAATCATGAAACAAAAGCAGATATTTTTCGAAAATTTAATTCAGGAGAATTCCACATACTAGTCGCAACAACAGTCATCGAAGTCGGAGTAGACGTTCCTGATGCCACTGCTATCATTATCGAAAATGCTGAAAAATTTGGTTTGGCGCAACTTCATCAACTGCGAGGACGCGTTGGCCGAAGTTCTCTTCAATCCTATTGTATTTTGCTATACGATGAGAAAAAACTATCCAAAGTTGCAGTCGAGAGACTCCGCATTATAAAACAAACCAATGATGGATTTGTTATTGCTGAAAAAGATTTATTTCTCCGTGGAGGCGGCGAAACTCTCGGAACAAAGCAAAGTGGCCACAAACAATACCAGACCTTTAACTTCGATGATCCTGATTCTCAGCGAAATTTATACCCTCTTTTGTCTCAGGCGGCTCAACTCGCTAATGAGATTATAAATAAAAATTTAATTAATAAATACGAAAATTTATTGCGAATATTTAAAAAAGATAATGTACGCAATTTAAAAATTTCGTTTTGAAATAATAAATAGTATGTTATAATATAATTATAGGGAAATTATTGGGGGGCTTTTATGGATTATATGAGATTAGCGGCGAGCGTCATTACGACACTTGGTATCACTGTGGTTGGATTTCAAGCAATTGATGTCTTCAAAGTAAGAGATTATTATATAGCGACAATTGGCTTGTCTGACAGAATTGTAACTTCAGATGAAGTTAAATTAGGAATTACTATCCGTAATGAGGCAGACGTTATTAAAGATATTAGCGAGAAAAGAGCGAAAGAAAGAGAGCAGTTGATAGAGTTTCTGAAAACGAATGGCGTTCAGGATTCTGAAATCGAAGATATGAATTGTGATGTTGAAGAAAATCATAATTACTATGGTGAAAAACAAACGAAAAAGAGATATAGAATAAATGATAATTTTGTTATAAAAAGTGTAAGAATAGACGATATAAAAAAATTGTCCAGCGAATTATCAAAACTTATAGATGAAGGAATTTGTCTTCAAATTAATACTGAATACCTTTATAAAGATATGGACAAACTTAGAGTCGAAATGATCGAGGAAGCCGCTAAAGATTCCGTGCACAGAGCTGAACGAATTGCACACGTTACAGGAACGAAAATTCAGAACATAAGAAATTTCTCCACCGGCAGTTTTTCAATATCCCCAGCAGATTCTTCGGCCACATCCACCGATGAATGGAAATCAGAAAGATCCTTAAAAAAGAGAGTCCGAGTGGTTGTTCATGGGTCTTATAGTACAAACTAATTGAAATAAGATATAGAATATCTTAACATATCCTATATCGAGCCGCCGTAGTAGCTTAGAGGTAGAGCACTCCCTTGGTAAGGGAGAGGTCAAGGGTTCGATTCCCTTCTACGGCACCATGATGCTATTTGGTGTGCCTGAAAAGCCTTCTCTTTTCAGGCACCACGTGGGCGCGATTTATGGTTAATTATCAATGAATTTGGTTATTTCGAACCTCTTCAGAAGTATACTTTAGGGGGAAGTCGAGTAGATTGAGTTAGATGGCCCGAACAGCAAAAGCTTTTCAGCGCCTCTGAATAATCATCTGCCTACGTGCATAATAATTCTGGCTACTCATTACACTTTATTACTACAGGTTTCTCAAGAAGTATATTGGATTTTTTCGCAGTTTTCAGGAGATAAACAAAGGAAATATAAACGGCGTCTAATAAGTAGTTCTTTTAAAGAACTAGCTGGCAT